>JAZRSI010000044.1:0-12489 GCA_045651445.1 Candidatus Enterousia sp.
ACTTTACTTCATTTAATATTTTCCAAAATTCTGGGACGTTCTTTGGCGCCATACCGTTTAACAACTGAACTGATGCGATTGAGCCAAATGGCGCATAAAAACCTTCGTCAAAATCATAGTATTTGCGGATACAGTTGTTTATTGCAATATCTAAATCCGCCATTGACATATGTATCATCAAATCCCATACCTGTTCCAGTATCTCGTTATACTTGTAATCACTGAATCTGTAATTATCCCAGAAATAATACAATATTTGTTCTGCCTGTGCACGACTCAAATCTTTAATATGTTCTGGGAAATTAAAACGTGGATGGGCCGCCCGATACATATCCAGTTTTTCCTGATTCACGGCATATGCATTTATAAGTGCAGGGTTAGTTCTTTTATTAGCTGTTTCATATTCAATGATTTTATCAATCCAAGTGTCGATTGGGTGCCCCCATGAAGCCACAGGAATCAATAAAGCCAATAAAATCACCATCTTTTTCATACTGGCATTATGACAAAGAAGATAATAAAAAATCAATATCTATTTGTACGATTTGTCCAACCATCACCATATTTTTCCCAATCCGGCAGTCTCTGCAAATATTCTAATCTGCTTTCTTTTAAGTCATCCATAAATTTATCGACTTTATTTTCTGGAATATTATTTAGCGCCCCAAACGGGACATTAGAATTTGACTGGTCCGCCTGCGCCCGATGGGCAACGGCGAGACACTAAATTTTCAGCCCTTGCTGACGCGGCGGTGAAAATTTATGGCCCCCCGAATTTGACACAGTTCTACCCGAAAATATACAACAAGTGCTTGATTTAGGCCCGTTGTTGAACGAGATATTAGCGGAAACAAAAAATCATACCAGTAAGTTGTGTAACGTTCCTGATTGATTCAACGTGCCCTGTGTATAATGTCATTGACATACAATATAAATCTAAATAAGATTTGAAGTATGAAGAAGTTTTTCAAAACACTTTGTCTGTTATGTCTGCTGGGATGTAATTATGATATACCCAAAAAGACCAAGCACACTGTATGTGGCGATATTTATTCCCTTGATTGGTCAAAAAAGCAGGAAGCGATTGATATATACAAAGCATGTTTAGCGACCTTGGATGCAAATGATAAAAAATACACAGATTCTATGTTGTATCTGGCTTATATCTATTTGTCAGACAATGAATACCAAGACATTGAATATGCCAATCAGCTGATTCACAACGCAACGCAGATAATGGCCGCTGATTGGGATGGTGCGCATGGTACATATGATAATTTTTGTTATTTTGAATATTTCAAAAACGAGGTTTCTTGGCCTAAATATTTCAACACTTGGGATGATGCCAAACATTTATTTCACATGACCTTGCCTTGTGTTTATATTGATATGATAAAAGAAAATAAAAATGCACTTGAATTGATAGAAGACTATTTCGGCAGTTCTCGTGATGTTGCTATTGCCGGTATTTGCGACCCCTTTAATCCATACGAGATAACACAATTAAGACGCTTTGTCCGGTCTCCTGGTTTTGACGAACTGTCAAAAATAAATCCGGAACCACCCATTGAAGGCACAATGCGTTTCGCATTAAGCACATCAAATTATCATGATATGATAGAGATGCTGACTTACCCGACATCGTTTTTTCAAGGCAGAACACACGACGACTTATTCATAAAACTTAATTTTGAAGAAAAACAGTTTTTTTATGCAACTGATTTGCTATCAGAACTGGCTAAATATGACGACCTGGTTTTGATATATGATGCAATGGCAGACAATATCAAAAAATACTATACTGATGCATTACATATGTCAGAACAAGATGCGGTCAAATATGCTAAAATGACCGCATCCACCCTGATTTTGCACGAAATATTCTATCGTTAGTTTGCATTTAGAAACATTAGTTTTGTCCATTCACGACGGGCCTTTTGTACATCTTTTCTTTCAGACGCTTCCTTTGCGGCGGTTTTCCAATCTTTATTTTTGATGGCTTCAAATAACTTTGGCCAATACCGTTCAGAAAACCTGTTGTTTCCCATATTAAATTGCATATCTAACAACGCTTGCTGCACAGATATTGGCATATCTATAAAATTCATTATTTTTTTACTTAATTCATTGTATGCAATTTCCAGTTGCTGGTTAAACTGGTTATAAATTTGATTTGGCGATATTTGTATGTGTGCATAATCATATTCTCTAAAAGTACCATTATTTATTTCTGATACCATTTTTGAATGAATACTTTGTTTTTCGGCTTCGGTTAATTCCGTACCAGTGTTTGTATTTATAATATCTAACTTTAAAAAATCATTTAGTTTATGTATGTTTTTGCCAATTCCAATTGTTAAATAACCTTTGGAATCTGTGTATGGACTTTTTCTGATTCCTTCGTGCGCCATCACATCATTCTTAAACTTATCAGTTAATATATTTTTCATATCACTTGCCTTTTGTGTTTCTGGCTTTTGACCTTTATAAGCCTTGCTGCCTATCTTCTTGCCGTTTTTGTCTAGCTCTATTTCTTCAACCCAACAGCGACAGTTTGGATGAACGGGACACGTCGGTATGCCTTCTTTGGTTTCATAGACCGTCCCATCGTTCCCAGAACATTCGTCGCATGTGTTTTCGCCATGTCCGCTGTGCCATATCCATATTTTAGGTGCGATTTTAAATTCCGGAATATCCAGTTCGTATGTATTTAATTCTTTGTTCAAAACATGACCCCTTGGCATCAGGACTTTGACCGCTATTGGGTCGCCAGGTACAACATAATTTTCAACATCAAAGTCAAAACCAATTGTGTCAAAGTAATTACCATATGCGTCCAGAATTTCCGCGGTGGCATCACTTTTGGCAGATTCAAAATCAGCATCTATTTCGGATTGCGCCGCATTAAATTGTTCCAATGTCATATCGTATTCTGGGGGCATCATACGACCTGTGGCATCAAATTGTACTGTGCCAGGATATAAGATGTTCATATACTTTGTTGCGCGTTTATATGTTTCACTGTTTTTATCGCCATATTCGGGCGACGATATCAGTTCTTGTAAAAATTTTGGTGTTATCATTTTATTCTCCATAAAAAACACCCGCACGTGGCGGGTAATAAAAAAGACGACAAAATGTCGTCTGCTGAATATGTGTATTGTATCATAAAATACGAATTTTTTCAATAAAAAATAGCTGGGAGGCAGATATTCTGATTGGTCCGCCTGCGCCCGATGGGCAACGGCGAGACATTAAATTTTCAGCCCTTGCTGACGCGGCGGTGAAAATTTATGGGGCGGATAACCGGACTGTATATTCCCATCTGCGCCGCGTCGGCGCGATGGGCCCCTTTCACTACGTAAGACTCGAACATCGTGTAAACTCGTTCTCGTCAACTGACGTTCCGAACCTGCGGTTCTCGCCCGAACCGCCCATAATTAAAAATGTCCCAAACGCGACATTTTATAATGGGGCGGATAACCGGACTCGAACCGGCGACATTTGGTACCACAAACCAACGCTCTAACCAACTGAGCTATATCCGCCATACTCTGGGTTCATATGAACCTGAACTCTATGGGTTTAAATCGTGGTGGAGCTGATCGGACTCGAACCGACGACCCCTTGCATGCCATGCAAGTGCTCTACCAACTGAGCTACAACCCCATGCGCCGACATATTTTATATTGCCGACGATAAAAAGTCAAATAAATTTACATCTTTATTTTATACAATAAAAAAACAAATGTGAAATAACCACTACCCCGGCACCTTCGTGCCACCCCTTCGCCAGCGAAGGGGATTAACCCGCCCCACACCGGGGGCAGGAAAAATTTGTAGAACAAAATAAAAATAAACAGAAATTGTAAATTTATGTTTTTGTTTTAATGCGGATAAAACAATTCATATATTTCTGCTTGCCAAGTGTTGAATCAATTTGCTAATCTTCTTGGCATATAGCAAGGAGTTTTTATATGGATTATTCATTATTAAAGGCAGAAGTAGAACAGAAAACCGCCCAAACATTGGAAGTTCTAAAGGGTGAATACGCAGGGTTGCGTACAGGACGTGCGTCTGTGCACTTGTTGGATGCCGTACGGGTGCCTGTTTATGGTTCTGAAATGCCAATTAATCAAGTCGCAACCGTTTCTACCCCTGATAATCAGACATTGTCGGTAACTGTATGGGATATTACAAACGCACCTGCCGTTGAAAAGGCGATTCGTGATTCTGGGTTGGGACTTAACCCAATGACCGCCGGTGGTGTTATCAGATTAAATATGCCACCACTTACCGAAGAACGTCGTCGCGAATTAACCAAAGTTGCAGGAAAATACGCAGAAGAAGCAAAAATTTCTATGCGAAATATTCGTCAGGACGCAATGGGTAAAATTAAACGCGCAGTTGCTGACAAGGAAATTTCCGAAGACGATCAGCGTAAGTACGAAGACGATATCCAAAAAGTCTTTGATAAACGTGGCACAGAAGTTGACGCATTGGCCAAGGAAAAAGAAGCAGATATTATGTCTGTCTAATATAACCCCAGCCCAAGGATTTCAACAATGTTTAAACTGTTTAAAAAGAAACAGAATAATTTACCAGTTAATGCCACCGTGCCACAGCATATTGCCTTTATCTGTGATGGAAATCGTAGATGGGCGGAAATGCGCGGTATGCCACCGTTGATGGGACATCAGGCGGGTATTGCCAACTTTGAAAATCTGGTTGATTGGTTCTTCAAACGGGGTGTTACAACCATCACTTTCTATATTTTTTCAACAGAAAACTGGAATCGCAGTCAGGATGAAGTCGATTTCTTGATGGATTTGTTTTATACCGAATTAAAGAAAAACCTGAAAAATGCGCTGGAAAAGAATTTGCGTTATCGTGTAATCGGTTCTCGCGATAGGCTGCCTAAAAAATTGGCGGATATGTGCGACAAGTTAGAAGCGAAATCCGCAGAAAACACAGGTGGCACAGTTGCATTCGCCTTGAATTATGGTGGCCAAGACGAAATTATCAATGCTGTAAATGCAGCAATTGAAAATGGCGAACCTGTTACGCGTGAAACATTTGAAACATATCTTGATACGGGCGACTTGTTGCCGGTGGATTTGATGGTGCGAACAAGCAATGAAAATCGTATTTCTAATTTCTTGTTATGGAAATTGGCGTATGCGGAATTATTATTCTTGCCAGAACATTGGCCAGACTTGGTAAAAAACGAAAAGTTATGGCAACATGTTTTGGATGAATTTTCCAAGCGCAATCGTCGTTTCGGCGGTGGCAAGAAAAAGAATTATTCCGGTAAAAGCAAATAAAAAAACAAACACAAAGGAAGGAAAATTATGTCAGGTACAAAACAACGGGTTATCGTCGGGGCTTTGATGGCGTTGGCGGCGGCTGGGATTGCGGCGTTGCAATATTTTGGAATCCCTGCGGTTAAATATGCAGGGGTCGTGATTGCATTGGCAATGATTGTTGAATTTATAATGTGCTTGAAACGCGCGCCACGCGAAGTCTTGAAAAAGCACAAATTGTTGTACACAGTTTTTCTGGTGTGGTTAATTGTAATGGGAATCGCAATTTACAATGTTGGTTCACGTCCATGGATTGTTTTGCTATTGCTATTGGTTATTTGTGCGGCTGATATCGGTGCATGGTTCTTTGGTTGCCGAATTGGTGGTGATAAAATGTGGGAACGTATGTCTGCCAAAAAGACTTGGTCCGGACAAATCGCAGGTATTATTTGTGGTACTATTGTGGCGGTTTTATACGGATTGCTGGGGGCGGACAAGTTTATGCCACAATTAATGTGGATTGGAATTAGTGTGGCTTTGATGTCTCAATACGGGGACATTACCGCCAGTTGGATAAAGCGCACATTGGGAATCAAAGATTTTGGCACAATTTTACCAGGGCACGGTGGAATTCTGGATAGATTTGATGGATGGATTTATGCGTTGCCAATAATATGGTTAATTATGTTATAAGAAGTACGGAATAAGACAAGGGTTGTATTATGCAGATTATATTAACGATAGTTGCGTTATTGATTGTTCTTGGGGTTGTGGTTTTTATTCATGAACTGGGGCATTTTTTGGCGGCGCGTTGGGCGGGTGTTCGTGTTGATGCGTTTTCTATTGGTTTTGGGCCTGCGATTATAAAATGGCGCGATAAGCGCGGTACTGTGTGGAAATTATCTTGCCTGCCGTTGGGTGGATATGTGTCTATTTACGGCCAAGAAGATATGTTTAATCGTAAAAAATATGCTGATTTACCCGCAGAAAAGAAAAAAGGTCATTATTTATCTGCCCCCGCATGGAAGCAATTTATTATCATCGGCGCTGGGGTGTTTATGAACTTTGTTTTGGCGTGGGTTATATATACATCTTTGTTTATGTTTCAACCGCGTTTGGTTGGAAATTCCCAGTTGCCCGTTGTTGGTCAGGTTATCCAAGAATCTGTTGCGTTCAAGGCAGGGGTTAAGCCAGGGGATACCATCGTTAGAATTGATGATGAAAAAATTTCAAATTGGGGCGATTTGGTCTTGGCCAAGGAATTGGCGTCAAATCGTGATGCAAATGTCGTTATCGTACGCGGTGAAAATTTAGTTCAGGTTAAACTTGCGCCATCTGAACGTTGGGGGATGATTGCAGACGGTGCAAAAAAAGCAGATCCAGAACGTCAGAATTTATTCCGGGCAATGTATTCCGGCGCGCGCAAGACATATTATGAATCAAAAACCTTGTTGGTCGTATTAAAGCAAATTGTAACAGGTGAACGTTCCGCGAAACAATTGGGGTCATTTATTACAATCGCAGAATATTCAGGGCTTGCGATGGCGGCAGGGTTCTTTACATTGTTAAGTTTGATTGCGCTATTGTCGGTTAATCTTGGGGTGTTGAATTTATTGCCTTTGCCGGTGTTGGATGGTGGGTATTTGTTAATCTTGATTATAGAGGCAATTACGCGCCGTAAATTACAAGGCCGTGCGATGGAAATTGCCATTATGGTTGGATGGATTTTAATCTTGTGTCTATTCTTATTAACAATGTGGAATGATATTGCACGTGTGTTTGGGTTAAATGGATAAAGTATGAAGAAAGTATCAATTGCTGTAATTTTATCTTATTTTGTAAGTGCGCCTTTGATGGGGGCAACGGTTTCACAGATAAAAGTTACTGGGAATCAACGTATGGATAGTGAATCTATCCGTATTTTGTCTGATGTAAAAGTGGGTGATAATGTCGGCGAAAATCAGACTAATCAAATCGCAAAGAAATTACAAGAAAGTGGATATTTTTCAAAAATTAATGTTCAAATGCGTGGCAATACGTTAAATATTAATGTTACCGAGGCGCCTATTATAAATATGGTTACGGTCGAAGGTAATGATGAAATTTCCACCGATGATTTAAAAAAAGAAATTCGAATCAAAGAACGCGCCGCATATGATGAATCTGTGATTGGCGCCGATGTTCAACGTATGCTGACAATATATCAGCGCAAGGGATTCTTTGGAACAAAAATAGAACCACAAAAAATTGAATTGGACGGTAATCGTGTAAATGTTGTCTATGAAATTACCGAAGGGCATCCGACTTGGATAACTAAAATCGAATTCGAAGGAAATAAAAAATTCCGTGATAGTGTCTTGCGCGGCGAAATTTTATCGCGCCAACACGCTTGGTGGCGTTTTTTGAATCAGTTTGATACTTTTGACGAAGATAGAATTCAATACGATGGACAAATGTTGCGCCAGTTCTATCTGCGAAATGGTTATGTCGATTTTAATGTCAAAGATATCAAGGGGACTTTTACACCAACACGTGAATATTATTCTGTTGTCTTTACGGTTGACGAAGGACCACAATATGATTTTGGAAAATTAACTATCGATAATCCGTTCCAAGATGTCCCAACAAGTGAACTGCAAGATATTATCGTTATGAAAACTGGCGATGTATATAATGTTGACAAGGTTGAAGAAACGATGTCTCAACTGCGCAGCAAGATTGCAGATTATGGATATGCGTTTATAAACATAGAACCAATTCCAACAAAAAATGACGATGCAAAAACAATCGATTTAAATTTCAAAATTCAAAAAACAAATCGTATATATTTAAATACAATTAATATATTGGGAAATGTTCGTACTTTTGATTCTGTGATTGAACAATTGATACCAATGCGGGCCGGCGATCCATTTTCATTACAGACAATCGAAGAAGGACGTCAAAAATTAATGCGCACGCGTTACTTCAAAGACGTTCAGATGGTTCCGACACGTGTACCAGATTCAAATATGATGAATTTGGATATCAAGGTCGAAGAACAACCAACCGGTGAATTGTCTGGCGGATTTGGGTGGTCGAATATTAACGGATTTATGGTTGATGCCGGTATTACCGAAAATAATTTTATGGGGCGCGGTCAGATTGTACAACTGCGTGGTTCGATTGCAGAATATCAGAAGCAAGCGTTATTTAGTTTTACAGAACCGTATCTTTTTGGACGCCAGTTGTCTGGTGGATTTGATGTTTCTTATACGATGTATGATTATTCTTCGTTGGGTTCTTTGGGATACGACAGGGATTCTTTGATGCTGTCTGGTCGTATGGGATGGCGTCTGACGGACCATTGGACGCAAAACGTCAGATTAAGCGCGTCGTTCGATCAGAACTATGATATTCAGGCCGAAGATGGTTGGCAAAAGGCAGAATTATATACATTGGGAACGAATTTTAGATACCATAATTTGGATACTAATTTCCAACAAAACACACATACGGGTGTTGTTGCAAATCTTGGGATTGCATATACAGGATTTGGTGGTACAGAATCATTTATGCGATATAGTGGTGATATTATTGGGTTAGTAAACTTCTGGAACGATAGATGGCAATTGCGTTCGTCATTGGATTTTGGTTATATTCAACCAATTGGTGGCGATTATATTTCGCGTGTTTATCGTTACTTCTTGGGTGGCGAAAGTCTGCGTGGATTTGATGTTGCAGGTGTTGGTTCGCGCCTATGGTATAGTGATACATACGCGTTGGGCGGATTGTGGAAAATAAACGGTTCTACGCAATTAAATTTCCCGATATTTATTCCCGATGAATACCAGATTAAGGGATTTGTATTTGCCGATTATGGTGTTCTTGGCAAGCCACCAAAAGAAGAATTTGTTGATCCAACATACAAAAAACCGAACTATATCGATGATGATTGGCGCACATCTGTTGGTGTTGGTATTTATTGGAATACCCCGATGGGTCCGATGAACTTTTCTTGGGGGTGGCCGTTAAAGATAAATAAATATGACCGCGAACAAAGATTCTTGCTGTCGTTTGAAACACAGTTTTAATCTTGACGATGGATATAGATTTTTCTTATAATCAAGACAAAGGAAGGAGATGCAAATGAAAAAAGTGTTTTTGGGATTTTTTGTTGCACTGTGTTTGGCGGGCTGTGGTCAGATTTATGATCGTGAACCGGTTGGTGTCGGGTTCGATACCAATGAATTAAAACTTAGCCCTTGTGCATGCATTATGGTTTATCAAGGTTAATCACATAATTTTATAATTATGGGGGCGGGCCTTGAAGTATCCAGATGATTTTGATACACCAACTTTCTCTGCGGGAAGGCATTTGGCGTCTTCGCGTTGGGTTGCTACGTCCATAATGATTGTTTTCTTGTCAATTATTTTTGCGTGTGGAATATTGCTATGGGCGCAAAATTCTGTACGTGTTCACCCTTTTTTAGTTTCAATCAATAATATAACTGGACAATGGAATCTTGTTGGGCATCATCACGATAATTATATAAGTCGCGCTGCAACATATACTTTACAAGAATCTGTGGTGGGACGTTTTGTTAAATATTGGTTCTTGATTTCGGATAATGATACAATTAATGAAACACTATGGCGTTCTTGTGATAGAAAGACGGAATGTTCACCAAAGGTAAATTCCGATTTAATTTCTGATACGTGTGCAATATATTGTCTGGCTGCGGATGAATTATATTCTTCGTTCACAACAAATGTTGTCCCGCAATATCAGCAAAATGTTGTGATGAATGATGTTTGGGTTATTCGGCCAAATTCTTTGCAGATAACCCCTATCGGGGAAACTGGAATCTGGCAGGTGCGCGTGGATGTCTTGTCCAGTTTGAATCCAGAACCTATCAAGATAATTGCATATGCCAATGTCGCACGTGATACGGAATTGTATCCGCGCACGTTGGGATATTATGTCGCAGATTTTAACGCATATAGAATAGGACAATGAAAAAGTTAATATTATTCTTTGCAGGTTTTCTTGTTATGTTGCTGATGTTCGCGGCACTGTTTTTGGTGGGCGCAATATATGACACAGAAAAGAAGATAGAGGTGGAAACTTATTTCTTTCAAACAAACGATAATTTTAATCAAAGATTGGCAGAACCGGCCACGGTCAAAGATATCGGAACGGCGGGAATGCGCGATATGTTAATTACAAAATTTGTAACAGAATATTTTTATGTTATTCCCGATGAAAAAGATGTACAGAATCGTATGGATGGGAACACGCCGTTAAATGCGATGTCAACGGAAGCTGTGTTTAAAAAATGGACCGAAACGATTGCACCAAAATTGCAAGAAATGGCCAAGAAAAAAATGTTGCGGTTGGTTTCTGTGTTGTCTATTACGCCGGAAACCGCAACCGAAGATTTCTGGCGCGTGGATTATGAATTAAAAACTTGGAACAAGCCTAATGATATTACAGAAGTGCCTGTTGTGGAACGTAATGTTTTATTCTTGAAACTGTTTTATGAGCCGGGTTTCCGTGAAGAATTAAGAAAAAAAACATTAGAAGAATTTTTGGAAGATGGTGGGGATCCGTCCATCGCATTCACGTTTGGAATATATGACGTTACAACTTATTAAAAAGAAGAAAAGATGAAAGCATTTTTTTGTTATTTATTGATTTGTTTTTTCGCAGTCGCATCTTGTAACGATGTGATGGCAGATTCTTTTGATTTCGATGAATTCGCAGTCGTAGATAGCGGGGACGCAGATATCACTATGGAATCGGTGAGTTTAAATAGCGATTCTGATTTGGCAAATGTGGCGTCTTTTGATATTGCAGATATTATGTTGGGAATGCAATTCGAAGATGTTTATACACTATTCTTCAGGGCCAAGGGATTATATACACCACGTAAAGAAAATAGCATAATTTACACTATACATAATGACTGGAAATATAATCTTGATTATGAATGTCGCCAACAAGGAATCGTTATACCAACGGAACTTGATAAGTGTATAAAAAGTTTGGCACGAAATCGTGGTTTGTTATACGCATCAGAACTACATTTGTTACGTGAAAATACCGGCGAAACAATTGATGTTTATTTTACCAGCAACGCAACAGAAAACCGTGTATGGCGAATTGTTTATAAAAACGATGTTAATGAAATCGAAGGTGATGCAGAAAAATTTGCAAAACAACGTGAAAATAAAATCTTGCGTTTTTGGCAGGGAATTCTTGATAAATACGGCGCACCAAATTCAGATGCAGACAAGTGGATATCCAGCACAAATTCATACGACCCGATGATGACGGCTTACTATGGCGAATTGGATTTGATTGATAATGGACGAAACGCAATGGATTTGGCAAAAAATGTTCAGCAGGCACGTGAAAACTTCAGGGCAAAACCATATGCATTCTAAGACGTCTTATGCCAAGGGAATATTTGCAGAAACTTTGGCACGGATGTATTTACGAATGCACGGTTTTCGAATCTTGTCAAATCGATATATTACGGGACGAAATACAAATCGTGCAGAAATTGATATAATCGCAAAAAGAAAAAATCTTGTTATTTTTGTAGAAGTAAAATGCCACAAAACAACCGAATCCGCGTGGGCATCAATTGGACCGGCGCAGAGGGGGCGCCTGCGTCGTGCCGCGGAAAGTTACCTTGGGAAAACGAAATGGACGGGCGATGCACGCTATGATGTTATTTTAGTCCAAGGATTTAAAATTATCT
The DNA here is from genome assembly GCA_045651445.1 of Candidatus Enterousia sp. Lineage (GTDB taxonomy): Bacteria > Pseudomonadota > Alphaproteobacteria > Rs-D84 > Rs-D84 > Enterousia. The sequence continues at coordinate 12,053 of JAZRSI010000044.1, forward strand.
GGATAAAAAATGCGATATAATTATTGAAACAATGAAAACAATCCTATATAATCTATTTGTGTATAAACACCAAAAGGAGAAAAATATGAAAAAAGTTATCTTGGCATTGTTTGCTGTTTTGACATTAAGTGCATGTATGGGTCATTATAAATCCGGAAATTGTGAATATGATTTCTTGTTACACAAAGATATTTCAATTTCAAAAATCGTCGGTAATGTAACAGGTGGTTGTTAATAAAAAATCCCCCGTTTGGGGGATTTTTTTTATGGGTGTTATCCATTATATTTTGTCATTCCGGGGCTTGACCCCGGATTTTGTGCTTTGTTATTGGTGCGCGTTGCGCACGGTTGGGGGGCCTATCCCTGCCTGCGCAGGGATGACACCACTTTGTTAAAACTTCGTGGTGCAGGCAAAAAAAGGAGGGGCGACATTTAAT
>JAZRSI010000045.1:0-1611 GCA_045651445.1 Candidatus Enterousia sp.
GAAAAAAATATGGGCAACAATGAAAAAATAAAAAATCAAGTCCTTTATTTAACCTGACCCCCTTTTTTGTACAATCCGAATCTGATATAATTCATAGCAATGACAACAGCGTTTCCGATTCTTTATTGGCCACGTAAGACGACAACGGATAGTAACTATCAATTGTCGCGCAAGGTTATAAATACCGAAACAGGCACAATGCCAACGGTTATAACAGACGAAGTGGATATTGCTGATATATTGGCACAAAATCCAAATGCGCGTATTTATTATCCTGTGTTTTGCGAATCGACCGGCTGGTGGGGTGAATTGTTGGGTGGGAATGCGATTGTTACTAACAAGTTAATAATATCCCCAGAATGTCAATTAATGGTGATTGAGTCTGATAAAACAGCCAAACCGTCTGGCAAGAATCAGTTGTTGGCGGCTGAAATTTACCCGACCAGTGGTTTTTTCAAGAAGATGAATTCAGGGATTGCGACTGTGGCTGATATGTTGGCGACTGATGCTGGTACGATATTGGCGTTATTTTCGGGTGCGAACCAGTCTCAGTTCATAAATATACTGGAATCGACGGGCAATTCGTATCTGGGATGTATTGGTCGATATTAAAATGCTATTATTGCTTGCTTTCTGTAAAAATACTTATATAATTACGTGGCTTAAATTTTATAAAAGGACGATATTATGAAAAAAGGAATTCATCCAGAATACCACGAAATCAACGTCACAATGACGGATGGTAACACTGTAAAAATGTATTCTTCGGTTAAAAAAGACCTGATTTTGTCTCAGGATAACTTGAATCATTCTGCTTGGACTGGTCAGCGTACAAATACGGCAGACAAGGGTCAGCGCGCAACCGAATTCAAAAGCAAATACGCAGGCTTTAATTTCTAAGATTAATTCATTTCTCTGATGGGGGCGGGATATGGAATTGCTGATTAAGGGTTCAACCGAATTAAACAAAATGTTCATGGCGTTACAGCGGACGGCGTCGTCCCTGCGTCGTGACTTCGGAGAGGTTGAAAGCCTTCAACAATCCCTGCGTGGTGCGCGCGACTTTGTGGCCAAAGCGTCCGCCCGTATCGAAGAAAGTATTTTGTCTGACCTGACACTGGTTCGTCCAGCGGCGGGTTTGTTAACCCCAGACGTTTCGCACGATGGTGATGGACGCGATGAATTCGTGTTGGCATTGTCGGGTGCGTCAAATTTTGTTCGCGGTAATCCGCATTTTGCAATTTCTTTGGCATTGCGTTCAAATGATGAAACAAAAATCGCATTGGTTTATTCCCCAATTGACGAACGTTTATATTATGCAGAGGCTGGCCGTGGCGCATACGTGTTCTCGGCATATCATTCCGCCCGTATAAGTGTTTCTAATATCCAGGATATGGGTGAGGCAACCGTTGCCTATAACACATCGGATGCGCGTCCGATTGTGGGTGAAAACACATTGCGTACGGGTTGCCCGGCATTGGATTTGGCATGGGTTGCGGCCGGTAAATTGGATGCATACGTATCTGATGCGCTGGATTTTGCAGAAATCGCGGCGGGTGATTTGCTGGTTCGCGAAGCGGGTGGCAAAATTGAAATGATGGCCGACTTGGT
>JAZRSI010000046.1:0-4097 GCA_045651445.1 Candidatus Enterousia sp.
AGCCCCGGATTTCTGCATGTTACACAATATTATGACAACATTCAAAAAATGCTTGACTTCTGCGACTTTTTGATATAATATTGTGTTCGCTATTCGGGCATAGTTCAGTCGGTAGAACAACGGACTGTTAATCCGTATGTCGTTGGTTCGAGTCCAACTGCCCGAGCCACGAATTCCGTCGCAAAATCGTTGATTTTGCGGCGTTTTTCTTTGTTAACACTTTTGGATTTAGGTACACCACAATCCACCCAAAAACACCTCTATTTAACCCCTTGGCTATACAGCAGCTACACAGGATCCGCAACCTGTCCGCAGTCCGATGAATAACTTACCATTTCACAACCCATAAAAAAATCTACATATTTTGAACATATTGCAAAAATGCTGGGGTTCTTGAATAAGGATATGACTGGGCAATCCCCTGTTGCGATTTTATCTTAAATCCGCTATCGTTATTACATGCCAAAGATATTTACAATCGGTTTTAGTGGTAAAAGCCCCGAAGCATTTCTGGAAGTATTGGATGCGGCGCGCATTCGTTGCGTGTGGGATATTCGCCTGTGGCGGGTCAGCAAGTATGTCCCATATTACAGTGGCGAAAATCTGGCGACTGTCTTGGGCGACCGTTATGAATACCACCCGGAATTTGCGCCTGAATTTGAAATGCTGACCGCGTTCAAGGATAAAAAGGCAACCTGGACCGACGCCGAACCGATTTACAGATGCCTGATTGCGGGGCGTGCGCCATTGGCGGGGCGCAATCCAGACGAATTGGACCGCATATGCCTGATGTGCACAGAAAAGACCGCACACCAATGCCACCGCCGCTTGGCCGCCGAATACATCGCATCACAATTCCCCAACACCGAAATCGTGCATTTGTAAAAAACGATTTTTCCCCCGAAACACATATCTTGACTTTTGCTATATCATACCTTACAATGACTGTGTCAATATAGTGCAATTGCACTGACCCGCCGCAAAATCTCAAAAAAATATAATCACGCAATAATTTGTTGCGAAACAGCCAGTAAATTCATACGAATTTCTGGGGGTGTTTTAGCAATTAAAAACATAGGAATAAAAAAATGACAACTGAACAAATCCAGGAAACCATCACCGAAACGTTTCCTGAAATAGAAATAAAAAGTATAAAAAAAATAGGTTCAGGACGAAATGTCATCGCCGTATTGGTTAATGACAGCGTTGTATTCAGAATACCTAAAAAAGAAGACGCGTCATTTAACGATCCTGACAAAGAAATCAAAGTATTAAACTTTCTAAAAGGAAAGTTGAGCTTTGAAGTTCCAGAAATTTTATATTACAAAAAGGACAAGTCAGGTCGAAACATCATTGGCGAAACATTGGTACACGGCACGACATACAGCCAGGAAATGCACGATTCTTTTGAAGAAGAAACAAAATCCGATATATTACGTCAAATCGGTAAAATTGCACGCGAATTACATAATCTGGGGAATGATTACAGTTGGTTGCAAGATGCACCATTACATTACACAGAGAGCTTAGAAGTATTTGACGAATACTTTCCTGACACAGTAAAAAAACAATTCACAGATGAGCAGATTCAGCACATCAACGCCGTGCGCGACAGATATAAATACTTATCTGAACAATATCCTGTAAAACCAGTTTTGACACACTGTGATTTGCATTTTGGCAACATGATGTTCGATACAAACACAAAAAAAATCGTGGGGCTTATTGACTTTGGCGAAGCGGGATATGCCGAACCATCACGCGACATGCACTATTACTATGGCAATGGTGCAAAAGAATTGCTGGCAGGATATGGCGACACTGGAGATGTATATTTCCCAGAAAGACAGCGTTTTCAATCTGTAGTAAACCTGTTATGTGATATCAAAGAAGATTTAGAAATGGGTAAATCACCCGACAGAAATGTAAATAAAGTATTACAGATCGTGATGTAAAACACAGGAATAAAAAAATGACAACCAATGAATTAAAACAAATTATTTTAACAAATGATTTAAACCAATTTATCCAAGGGGCAGATGTGCAACAAATTGGTATTGGTTGTTCTGGTGATTCTGTTTTGAAAATATCCAAAGATGGGAACGACTTTTTTCTTAAATATTCGGCGAACAAAAATATTGAAACAGAATATAAAAAATTAAAATGGTTGCAAGGTTGCCTGCCTGTGCCACAAATAATATCTTATCAATATGAGAATGGTATACACTATCTGCTGACACGTGGGCTGGATGGCGAGATGATATGCACACCAAGATATATGAAAAATTGGCACAGTGGTTTAAATGTTATCCTTCAAGCATTTGAAAAATTGTGGGCAACAAATATACAAGATTGCTCTTTTGATGCGAGGCTGGATTATAAACTAAAACAAATCAAGGTTAAGATAGATTCAGAACAAATCAAACCCGAAGATATAAGACCAGAATTTCTTGAAAAATACGGCAGTATTGATGGTATTTATGAATACCTTATCAAAAACAAACCGGACGAGCAGTTATGTTTTTCGCATGGCGATACCAGCCTGCCCAACATTTTTGGACACGGCGATAAATTGTCGGGTTTTATTGATGTATCTGATTGTGGGGTTGGGGATATTTGGTTTGATATTGCGGTTACAGCAAAGTCAATTAAACGAAACTATAACGAAGAAGCCGTGCAAATATTCTATCGCGAAATCAAAAACAAAATCGGAAAAATCAAACACGACATTATTGATTACTATCTTACATTGGTTGAATTATAGACCGCAAACACCACTCTTGATTTTTGTGGGAAATGGTGTAGAATATATGTGTGCAAGTAATTGCACAAAGGCATTATAAGCGTGAACGGGTTTCATCACCCCTACACAGCGAAGCTTTAATGTCCCGACCCTGGTCGGGATGCCGTTGCTATACAACAGGGCTTGTCCCAAAGGCAACGGAGTTTCTGTGTAAACTGATGAACTCCCGACCACTCTTTATTTGAGTGGTCTTTTGTTTGGGGTTGTATGTTTGTCAGACAATGGACTTTTGTTATTGGAATTGCGTTCGTCATTGGGGTTGGCGTTGGGGCGCAATTGCCCACGCAGACAGTCTCCCCGCCACCCCGTACAAGAATACAGCAAACGGTTTGAAGTGTTGTGGAATGCGTATAAAAAATAATCCGCCCACACAGGGCGGATGTTTATAGAATAGAAAACCTGGCGACAGTTTCGTAGCCCAACTTTTTATACCATTTTTCCAGATGAGTATAGTGAATATAAGCGATATCACAATTCAGCGTTTTTAAATAAACCTTTGCCATATCTACCATTTTAAGCCCCAGACCGCGCTTTCTGTATTCTGGCACAGTTCCAACACATGCAACGCCACCGATTTTTAATTTATCATCATACAAAATAGAATCAGCAGTTGGTGTTATTATACAAAAAGATACGGGTTCTTTATTGACAAAGGCACAAAATATTGTTGTGTTTTCTGTAAAATATTTACACCATTTCGCATCGACTTTTTCGACAAGTTTTCTAATCTTTTCTAAATCCCCAGAATAGACACCAAATGAAACACCACTGATGGATGGCAATTGTTCTTGGTACTCGTTTAAGGCAAGTGCCATTTCTACGAACACGCCATCGTTACCAAATTTACAATTTAACTTGGTTTCCATATTTTTTAATTTAACGGTATCGATTTGCATGTTTAGCATTTTTCATATCCTTGCTGTGTTTCATATATCAATGTCCTTTTAGTTTTTCTTGTTCCATATACATGCGAACAATGCTTTCATCAAAAAACTGTAATCGCCCACTGGGCAACATTAGCATTCTATCTATGCCCAGGTGTTTCAAAAATTCTAAATCATGGCTGACTATAATCAGTGTACCACCGTATTCTGAAAAACTTTGTGCGATGGTTTTCTTGGTTGCTACATCCAGATGATTTGTTGGTTCGTCCAATAATAAAACATTGGCACCACCAAGACATAATTTGGCCAGTTCTAAACGGCTGCGTTCGCCTGGCGACATTGTTTTTACGCTTTGTTTTACCTTGTCCCCAACAAAATTAAAGTGATTTAAAACAGAACGCAGTTTTGAT
>JAZRSI010000047.1:0-5088 GCA_045651445.1 Candidatus Enterousia sp.
CGAAACATCAAAGGCCGATAGACCCGAACACGCCCACCCGCATGGCGGCGCTGTAGCGGACGGAGTAGCCGCAATTGTCCGCACAAGCGGACGCGCAAGCGGAGGCGGAACTGCTCGCGTAGTAAAAGACCCAGCGCGACACAGCAGGATGTGTCATCTTACACCAACAATACTTCCTTTCTTCACCCGCGTCATCAGTACCACTTAAACCACTGTCCGCGGTAATAAATGTTGATGCATATGTGCCAGTCCCGTAATACTTTCCCTGTGTGGTTTGACCAAGCCCCTCCGTCTTGGAAAGGCACGTCGCCTCGCCCGCGATTCGTCCGTATGGGAACGCAGCCCACCACGACCATTCCGCAGCATTTGAGCCATTCCCTGTTCCTGTAACCTGGGGGTCAAACACCATTACCATTATATCATCACGCGCGCACATATCTGTTGCACCCGCAACCATCGGTAAAACGCACAAAATAAACCCCATCAATATCCGCTTCATCCCTTTTCCTCCTTTTTTTATTGTTTTTTCCTTATTACTTTTACAAGAATCCCTGATTCTTGTCATCCCTGCGTAGGCAGGGATAGGGTCCCACAACCGTGCGCAACGCGCACCAATAACAATTTACCCGTACGATAAACTTGGCTCCGTTTCACTTCGCACTGTATAGACCCCATTCCTGCCTTCGCAGGAATGACAAGGTTTTATTTTGCAAAAAAATTGTTCCCCTGCCCCCATCTTACTTTCTGTCATCCCATTACCACATTGCATCAAACATTGCGTATCGCAATTTTCGACCATCTGATCCAATTTCTGTGTTATTTGCCATCCCGTTCGCACAAAACGCATTACACGACGACGCACAATCGTCCGCACTTGAAAACGCCTTGGCAAATACCCACCATGACGAAATCGTACTTACCATACGACACCAACAATTCGTACCCGTATCATCGTCCGCCGCGCGCAAGAATGTATTCGCATCCCCAGGTACCAACCCCGATTCTGTCCCAGATGTACCGGCGGCATTCGATTTTGTATTAATATCATTACATGTTGACGCGCCATTAACCGTATTTGCGCCACCGCCACGCGAATCTGCAAACAAATCATAATTAAAAGACACCGCCCACGACATCCCATCGGTTTCAGACACAGTTCCATTAACATCACGCTGAATCACAATCAACGCGGTACCATTACGTTGACATATTTGATTGGTATCCGCGGCATTCGCACAATACACAGCCATCAATCCAACAAAAATTGTAACTATTTTTTTCATCTTTTTACCCCTTGTTTAATCCCCCATAAAATATGTTTTGTTGTTATACAACGTTCGTATTGTATTTGAAATTTCCAAATCATACATATTTGCACGACAAACATTTCCATTACCAACATCAAAATGCATCGCAGGTACAGTTGTCGCATCCTTATACAACGGCCACGATGACACAGTCCCATCTGGACGCGTAAAATGAATACGTAAATTCTTGCCATTAACATTACAATAATTTGAACACGTCCCAGAATTCGTATAAACGGGCGCTGAATCAGATTCACATAACACCGCACATAATTGATTTACCTGATTATTTGGGGACAAGACATCCGTCGCATTAGTATTATTTACATCAATATTTCTGCAATCATTTTGTATAACATATTTTGAAAAACCTGTTTCACATTTTCCATCAATTGGAAACGCAAAAATTTCAGAATCATATGCTGAAAAATCTAACTTGTAATACCGTGTTCCCAATGTTTCGCGACACGTTTGACTTGTATCAAAACTAACCCCTGTTCCCAAGGGGGCGCCATACAATCCAATAACACCATTATACTTGAAACTTATTACCACGTCGCCGTTTGAATCAGACGCAAATCCATAATCTATTTCTGACCATCCCGCAGAACATTGAACCCCTTCGACATATTGAATGTACGTTCCCTGATTTGCCGTGGTCTTATACGAACCGTCGGGACAACGTCCATCTATCTCATCAGATGTCCTGTCGTAACACGTTCCATCCAATTTATATTGGCCGTATCCACATATCGGATTTCCCGCCAGACCAATACGCCCATTTGACACCAAATACATAAACAAAGGTTCATATTCGGTTGCCCCAGAATCTGACGAACATGGATATGTTGCACCACTATTATATGGACTGAACGTTGCCTGATATGTCGATACCAAATAAGAATTTCTGCCGTCAATCTGATGACACGTATCCGATTGTTCCGTATAAGATGTACATGCCCCTTTTAGATTATACATCCCATACCCACACAACGGGGTCCCCTTGGTCAATGTTGCAGACCAAGCGCTATGCGCACAAAGCATAAATAAAATAAAAATCCCCCACAATCGCAATTTGCCGACCCTCTTGAAAAAACCGCCCACAAGAATCGGCGGTCGGGGTGGTTAGCAAATCATGTACCTAATGACTCTGTCCGTCTTTGGGGTGCACCCCTGTGGTATAACGGACAGCCCCCCGACCGTACTATACAGTCAGGGATATTTAACGATGCAAAACCACAGGAACGTTATCGGATTACGATGCGTTCAACAACAAGTCTTACACCGAGGTACATGAAGGCCTGCTACAGCCCCGAACCCAATTCCCATCGGATTCAGTTTGTATTATACAACAATAAAAATTTTTTTCAAATACAATTATAAAAAAAACTCGTTCTCGTCAACTGACGTTCCGAACCAACGGTTCTCATCTCTGTCGGATCGGCAAAAATTTAACCGCCCTTTCGGACGGTTGAAATTTTGGCACGCCCTGCAGGATTCGAACCTGCGACCTACAGATTAGAAAGTCTGAACCCAAACAGGTTGTTTGCCCTATTCCCGCCCCTTTCCGCCATTTTACCCTTATATCTCTTGCCACACTATGTAGCAAATATGTAACATTTTTATAAAAACGCTACACAACTTCCCAATGACCGCCACGATCTGGACCGATACGGCGAATTTTCCCGGACTTTTTCAATTTGTCCAGATTCCACTTTACACCATCCGGGCTAAGCCCTGTTGCGCTGGCCAATTCGGCACGTGTTGCACTTGGATTCTTCGCCAATATATCCAAAATTTTCTGGGTAGTTTTCTGGGTAGTTTTCTGGGTAGTTTTTGCCACATTTTCCTTTATCTGCATTTCACGATTATCAAGGCGATTTTTCTCGTCCAACAGCAAATTGCCAAAGAACTTATTCAAATATTCCATTGTATAAGGAATGTTCTTGTCCAAATTTTGATAATTCGCACGAACCAATGCATTTCTAAAATACTTCGCATGTTTCTCAAACATCTCGTTGTTTGTGTGCAGTCCCAGTGTATCTAAATACTTTATGATAAACACAACCGTAGCGCGGGTATTCCCTTCGCCAAACGGATGTATTTGCCATATCCCAGACATAAATTTTTCAATATGTTCAACACGTTGGCGTTTGGTTAAATTACTATAATCAAACTGTTTCTCTTGTGCAAAATCATATTCCAGCGTCTCAGCAATACTATCTGCCCGCCCATAGACAACAGTGTCATTATTCAAGATTTCTTCTTTCTTGGTTATGTTATAAGTCCGGAACTGACCTGCGATTTTCTTATCCAATATGCCATCAAACAAAGCACCATGAATCGATTTATATTCGGCCGGGCTAAATGTAAATGTCTTTTCGCTTAATAATTTCGCAATACGCGCAGACACTTTATCCGCTTCCTGCTCGTCTTGTTCTTTCTGGGTAGTTGCAGCATTTTCATGATAATAACGATTTATTTCGCGTTCTGCATCATAGACCGAGATTTTCCCCTCTATATTATCTTTTGCAATATCAATCAGATATTTAGACGGTGTTAAATCATCAACCATCTGCAGACCAATGGCAACACCCCAGTTTTCCGCACGGGTGCGTTTATCTGGTTCGCCTTGCTTTTTATATTCGCTAAAATACTGCTTTTGTCTTACCATCTCTGCATTTCATGGTAATCAAACTTCCCCACCTTTTCAACCAAGAAATAAAAACGCGGCCAATCGACCACGTTTTCCATTATGTAGCATATTTTTATAACTATATTGACCTTCCCTGTGCACGGGTGCGTGTTAGTTTGCTGTGCGCCAATATGTCCTGAATGTTGGAATTTTTGGCCCCCAGTCAACCGCACTGGTTTCTTTGCTACACACATCGGCAATTTTTGTACCTTGTTTTTCTAAATTTGTTATCGGTTTTTGATTAACTTAGCTCTCAGATTTTCTAATGTAATATTTGTTATTACTCTGTCGCCTTGGACAACGAGTGTGTCACCACGTTCTGTGTAAGAAAGATGTACACAACTGAGAGTATCGGCCAGATTATCAAAATCCTTGCCATATTCGTTTCCGGCTTTATCGACCCCATAGATATATGTACGTGCTTTGAAGCTGTTGTTAAAATCGTATTTGCCCAAAACATACACCGTATCAATCTGGTTAGTTTGTTCTGTTTTATCTTTTTCTTCTTTGATTTTGTTCTTATAATCGACATTTATAAGTGCCAATAGAAAGCATGATACACCCAATACAGCCAGTGTTATTCTACAACTTTTGTTATCCATTGTTTTGCTCCGTTTTTTCTGAATCTGTCCGCAGGGAACCGAAACATCCGTATTCCCCGTCTTACCCTTATAAATATAGCACAGAATTATGATTTGTCAATAGTTGTGAGAAAAATGCGGTGTTTTATAACACTTTTAAGAGATTTAGATTATTATTAAAAACGTTATAAGTCAAGAAAAGTAATAAAATTCTCTCTCATCCTTGTCTATAATTATACCATAAATTGACGCAAAAATCAATAGCATTTTATGCTTAACGATTCATTTTAGCACAAGGTTTGAACTTAAAAAGCCCCGAATATTCAGGGCTTTTAGATCTGGCACGCCCCGCAGGATTGTATATTCCCATCTGTGGCGCGTCGCCACGATGGGCCCCTTTCACTACGTAAGACTCGAACTTCGTATAAACTCGTTCTCGTCAACTGACGTTCCGAACCAACGGTTCTCATCTCTGTCGGATCGGCAAAAATTTAACCGCCCTTTC
>JAZRSI010000048.1:0-2665 GCA_045651445.1 Candidatus Enterousia sp.
AAAAGTTTTAAAGTATATTCATTTTGACGTACACCGTCGATGTGAATCTTTTCCGAGCAATCAATCAATCAATCAATCAATCAATCAATCAATCAATCAATCAATCAATCAATCAATCAATCAATCAATCAATGAAAGCATATCGTTTCATCTTTACCCTTGCAGTTTTCGGTTGTATTTTCACCCCATCCCAATCCTTCGCCATTGATATCGCAGACGAAGAAACTATCGAAGAACAAGAAAGTCTTTCCCAACAATATGCCGAAGGACGGCGACAAACAGTACACGAAGGAATAAAAAAATCTGTTAATTCTACACCAACAATTAATGATAGCGACGAAGAAAATGAAAGTTTTCAGGGGGATATAGAAATAAAAACGCCCGAATTGTCATGCGAACAAGAAGAATCTTATTTATCAAACGAATATTGTACATCAACTGCAAAACTTATTTATCAACCCAACAAAGAAAAAAAACTTGTTTATCAATGCGACAAATATAAAAACGAACTGACAAATCAACATAAAAATTCTATTATATCTGACATCGTAGATAGTTATTCAAGATGTGTTGCGGGCGGACTGAAAAAAAGTGATATCCAGCTTGGTGGCAAAGGCACTTGTTCAAAAGACGAAAAATGGGATACCACAAAACAAAAATGTGTCGAAGCGGAAAAAAATTGCAATATTCATGTTCTGGCCTATAACACAAACGGCAGCAGAAACAATAATACCAAAATAACCGCTTGCTATAAAACACCTGCAAACAATAAAGAGCGTTGTATCAATGACACAAATCCAGGCTATATATCGTTGGGGGTTATGTTACTAAGCGACGCAAATCGTGGAACCGTTACTATCAAGGCCACAGGCGGATATTCCCCACTCGTAGATTTGGCGTTAAAATGTAATGGCGAATACGAACTGCGTATGCCAGAAAAAGAAAGTTGTAAAATTAATGTAAAATTCTATTCCGCAGATGGAAAACAAGAAACGTCTTCTGAAACCATTAATGTAAAAACAGAATACCAAACAGATAAATCAACCGGTGCAACAAAAAATAGTGCGGTATCAAAAAATAAAGCCACAATTGAATTAACTGCTTCTGGCCGCACATCGGTTACGGTTTCTGCAAACGGATATGTATCTGATACGCAAACCATAAACTGCAAAGGAAACGATACTTTTGATTTATATAAAAAAGTTAATTGTGAATTAAACAGCAAAGACAAACCAGAAGGTGCAACAGAACTAACCACAATTAACAATAAATGCGTCCCTACAAAATGCTATGAACCAAGATACAAACTAAAGGGACGTGGCGAAAATGCAAAATGCGAAAAACAAGAATGTAAATTTAAAAATGGTACTGGATCTTGGAAAGGTGAAAAATGTACTCTTATCGAATGTAATATCGGATACGAGGCAAATTCAGACAACACTTCTTGTATCGAACTAACGTGTCCATGCGGTGAAGAAATTAGGGATAATAAATGCCAACCAATCGAAGAAATATACTGCACCGCGAACTCAATCCCCGCCTTGCCAGAAAACGCTGCAACTGCAACCAAGGAATGTAACGACAAGAACAAGACTTATTGCAAAATTGAATCCTGTAAAAAGCACTATAAACTGGATACAAAAAATAATAAATGTGTAAAAATTGCGGGCACAGATTGCAAATCAGACGACACTAATGCAAAAAAATCAGAATATCAAATCAAGGATGATAATCAGGTATGCATTATTACCAAATGTAACAAGGGGTATGTTCCAAGTGAAGACGGCACAAAATGCGAAAAATCTGATGGCGAATGCACCAAAGAACAATTGGAAAAAATCGAACACGCAACCGCAGGCGAACGCAAAAAAGCTGAATGCAAGGCCACAGAATGCGAATCTGGATTCAAGGTAAAAAAAGGAAAATGCGTCGAAGAAAAATCAGATGAAGATAAATCTTCTGGCGATGCCACATCCACCGAATCCGAAACAGAACCAGAAGAAACTAAATCCGAATCTGAACCAGAAAAAGAAAAAACGATTGATTCTGGTCTGAACGAAGAAGAATCCCAGGCAAAGATTGACGAATTACAGGCGGAATCTGATGCCGCACACGAAAAAGAAAATTCAACCGCGAATAAATTACTTGGGGCGGCGGGTATCGGCGCGACCGGTATTGGCGCAATGCAGATGATGTCGGGTATGGCGGAACAAAATGCTGACGAAGATGCCGAAAACCAAATGAAGGCTTATCTGGCAACATTCCGTTGTAATTACGGTGGACTTAGCCACAAGGGTGGTGAAATGGCAATTGAATTGCCTGGGTCGGGTGATTTGTTGCCATTGTACACCGAATATGTAAATTTGGCGAACGATTTAAAAATCCGCAAGGCGGCACTTGATATGCGCCCCGGGATAGAGGCCGAGGCCATCTTGGATGGTGCAACATCTGGATTATATGATGATGTTCATACTGGGAAAACAACCGGGATGTACACGTCATTGGCGCGTGCGTTATCTGACCCAAATGGTGAAGATGCGAAAAAATGGCAAGAACAAAAAGACGCCGCCGCCAAGAAAAAGAAAACTGGTATGATAACGGCCGCGGTTGGTGCCGCCGGGTCTTTGGTTGGAAATTTGATTATAAATCGTGATAAGAAAGACAA
>JAZRSI010000049.1:0-37887 GCA_045651445.1 Candidatus Enterousia sp.
ATCCCTGCGCAGGCAGGGATAGGGTCCCCCAACCGTGCGCAACGCGCACCAATAATATTGTGCGCATCCTCCCCCCGCAGGGGTTTTTAGACTACAAAAATACTTGTCAACAATCGTATTTTTCGCAATTTTTTTTTGCGAAAACACGTTAATTAACACTTTTATTTTATTCCTGAATGTGTTAAAATTAATTAAATAAGAGAGATGCTTCATGAAGAAAATATTATTACTGTCATTGATTTTTGTTGGTTTTCTGGGGGATTCAATTGCAGCGACACGTCCGACTGGTCGTAATAGTCGTGGCTCTGCTGGGGCTACGAATTCTGCTACGACGGCTGCGGCGCCTGCTACTTCGGCACGTGCGGCGGTTCGTGGCGCGGCACCTGCGGCACCGGCGGCAAGCAAGGGGACTGTTGGCGCACGTGCGGCGGTTAGACGCGGTGGCACGGCACCGGTGGCTGGCGGAAAACCTGCGGTTTCTGCGCGTGCGGCCACCACGCAGAAGGTTGTTCAATCTGGAACCAAGGTTTCTACCGCGGCAAAAAATATCGTTGTTAGCGAAGAATGTCAGGCCAAATGGGAAGGATGTATGGATTCTTTCTGTATGATGGATAATGCCAATGGCGGACGCTGTGTATGTAGCGATAAAAATCAAGAACTGAATATAATATTGGCAGAAATTGAAAAATTAGACCAACAGTCATATCAAATGGCGACATTTGGTGTTGAAAGAATTGAGATGGGTGATGCGGCGAATGACGCTATTGCACAAGCGCAAGCTGTGGCTGATTCTATCTTGAAATCTGATGAACCAGATGAAAAAACCAAGAAAAAACGTACGTTAAATCTTGATGCGTGGAATCTTGACTCCATAGGTATGGACGATGATGAATTTGCATTTGAATCAGATAAGACTTCGATAGAGAACGCCGAAGGGGACGCGTTGTATTCATCTGCGGCGAATATTTGTTCGGCACAAATACCAGAATGTGCTAATGATTTAAACATGTTGCGTTTGATGTATTCGCAAAAAATAAAATCAGACTGTTCGGCATATGAAAACAGTTTAAAGAAATCAAAGACCGCCAGCCAACAAAAATTAAATACCGCCGAGCAGGCACTGCGCGAAGCGGCATTGGAACAATATAAAACCGCAAACAAGTGGGATTTGGGTCAATGTACAGTTCAATTCAAGAAATGTATGCAAACAACCGGCGGTTGCGGCGAAGACTTCTCTAAATGTGCGGTTATGATGGCAATGGATAGCACTAATTCCACGGCGAAATCCACATCCAGCAAAAGCAAATCTCATAAAATCAAGGGTGCCGTTACGGACATTGAAATATCCGCATCTACATATGATATGTTGATGAGTAAGAAGCCTTTATGTGAATCTGTTACAAAATCTTGTGTCAAGGTTGCATCTCAGGTTTGGGATACATTCTTGAAGGAAGTTGCCCCAGAAGTAAAAAGCGCAGAATTAATTGCTGAAAATAACGCCAGACAAGACTGTATCGGCAATATTACATCTTGTTTCCACAAGGCTTGTAAAGATAATATTGACCCGAACGACAAAGACGGTTCTTTTGATATGTGCTTGTCTAATCCAGGGACAATGTTAAACGTTTGTAAGATTCCACTTAATGCATGTGGTATAGATAGTAGTTCTGTTGCGACTGCAGAGCAGTCGGATATCTGGGAATATGTGCTCGCTAGACTTACCGCTATGAGAGTTGATGCCTGTACAAATGAAGTCAAAGAATGCTTGACCGCAGAAGATAGATGTGGCGAAGATTATACTCAATGTATCGGATTGGATACTGATACTATCGTACGTATGTGCCCTTTCGAAAAACTTGTCGCTTGCGCAGATAGATATAAAAAAGAAACTCAAGACGATGATGAAAATGCTAGCAAAGTAAAAGATTTCAAAGAAGACGATGTTTATAACTACGTCGCTGATATCGCTCAGGGAATCTTCCTTAATATCGATAATAACTTTATGACAGAATGTCAGAATGCACTCGATGACGCTATGATTAAAGTCTGCGGAGATACTGAAAACTGCGATAATATGACCGTAGATGATGGTATCGGTACCAGATCACTCGAATATAAAATTTGTGAGTTCTATCCAACAGAAGATGGGAATGATCTTACTTTTACAAACTGTAGAAAATCTGCCGATCAAATTTTAGACTCTGAATTAGGTAGGGTAGAAGGTGGCAGTACTTCCACAATAGGAAGCGTAAAGCCATTTGCAGGCATTTTAGAAGGAATGATTTTCTGGGAAGAAATAACGTTTGATGAAAATACAGGAAAATTGTTAACAACAGAAGAATACGAATCCAGATTAAACGCCTTGCCAGACGGAATAAAAGCGAAGATAAATGCAGAAATAGAAAATTTATTACATAATATTGATCTTACTATTTCTTCAATTGAAGCCGATCCAAAGGTTCAATACTGTATGACAGGACGCCAAGTCCAAGGTATGGTTGTGCGTGATGCAGATGGAAAGGCAACAAACAAGGCGGCACGTGGTCAACGTGATGGCGAACTAGAAAAAATAGGAAAGGCAACAGGGGAAGGCGCCGGTAGATTCCCAAATCTAACTAAACAAATCAGAATGATAATTTCTAATTCTGCTTTGAGATTAGCCAAGGAGAATTATAACAAACTGTATGACAAATTTTCAGATCAAATGTTAAGAGACTTTGCAAGTATTGGTCAAAGAATGGCTGAAATTGAACAAAAAAATTCACAGGATGTAAAACGTGAAATCGCGAGACAAGCTTGCGTAGAATACGCTAAAGCGTCTGCTATACCTAAAGGACCCGCACCAAAGACAGGTATTATTGGTTCTATTTTTAGAACATTAGCTTCTGGGGGGATTGCAGCATTGTTTACAGGAGCCCGTGAAGGCAAGGAACAAGAATTTGTATCTATGGCGGATAAACAAATGATTGGTTCAAAGCAAATATTAAATTATGATTATGAGGCGACTATAACTTCAACCTTTAATTGGGAAAGCGGAAATTGTCAGCGTTGTACACGTGAACGTAGATGCACAAAATATAAGAGAATTCGTAATTTCTGTAAAAAATGGAGTGATTATAGCGAAACCTGTAAAGATATACAATTTTAACAATCCCCCGAATGGGGGATTTTTATGTTAAATAATTTTTAGCAAAAAAAATTGTCATTCCTGCATTTTCCCTTGTCATTCCTGCGAAGGCAGGAATCGGGTCTATACAGTGCGAAGTGAAACGACGCGAAATTTACCACTACCCCGGCACCTTCGTGCCACCCCTTCGCCAGCGAAGGGGATTAACCCGCCCCACACCGGGGGCAGGGGTTATATGCACAATATTATTGGTGCGCGTTGCGCACGGTTGGGGGACCCTATCCCTGCCTGCGCAGGGATGACAAAGAGGGGCGGGGTAATTGCGTTAAAAAAATCCCCAAATGGGGACTTTTTTATTCTGCGAAATATTTTTTCTTTTGCGTTTGTGAATTTGAATACATTAAATCAAATTTTTTATCCGCTTCGTCTTGGGTTACAGGTATATCGCCACCGTGGGTTGTAAAGTCCGCACCATTCAAGACAATTAAACGTTCAGGTAATAACTTGGAACCACATTCAATATGGTATTTTGCGCTATCATAATATTTGCCGTAACAGTTACCATTCAAGGCCGCAATATAGCCATTTGATGCCAAATCCGAACAGGTGGGTTGTGCGTCGTACACAATTTCACCGTTGGGCAGTTCTTCGTCATAATTGTTTAAGATGCCACTACAATATACATTGACGTATTTGCCATTTACCATCGCAGTCGCGCCATTATCATCCGTTTTGCGACGGCCAAAACATTCGCCATCTGCGGATAATAGATCTGTGTCATAATCGGGTTTTATTCCCGTGCCTTTTTTTATTTGGTTGCGTTCCATTGCAACAGGGGCATTTTCAGATTCTTTTAGTGCGTCAGGGCATATCAATTTTAACCCCCAGCATTTTGAATTTGTATCCCATAATTCCGAATCGAAACCACTACCCATTGTGGCATAACATTTTGTTGTGTCCAATTGACATACGGTTGGTTGTAACCACCACGGTAGGGATACGGCAAACACATTTGTGCCGATTAAAGAGAATAATGATATGGTAAAAAATTTTTTCATGTGTGTTTCTCTCTGTGTTATTTTTGTATTTTATCAGATCTTTTGTTTTTGCGCAAGCGGTGGCTTAGGTGCCACCAGTTTCGTTGCCTGATTGGTTGCCTGTTTCGGTTGATGGGGTGCTAGACGTTGTGTCAGATGGTGTGCTTTCTTCTTTTTTTGCACAGTAGCCCCACTTGTCGCTGGCAGAGGTTTCTGTGTAGAATAACGGTAGTTCCTTGGCTTTGTCGTCGTCTTGTGCTTCTACGTCTATCCATTTGCCGTCCATACGTTCGCATTCTTTGGCAAGTTCTTTGGCCATATCAGAACGGATAGAATCCATTAGACTATTGATGTCTTGCAATACGGTCGCCGGCAGAGTATCGCTTGTTGATGGGCGTACGCATGCCTGTTTTGCGTAGCGTTGAATTTGTTGATATAGACTGCCTGCATAATTTGTGCAATTGTCCTCGGATTGGGTTTCGTTTCCTGATGGTTTTTTGACACGATTTGCGGTCTCACCGTTACATTCGAATCCAGCTTCGCATGGTGTGCATTTATTTCCGGCCCGTGGGGTGCCATTATATATTCCGTTATATGTCATATAGAACCCCTTTTTGCAGGATTTGTACATTTTTGCCGCCGGACAGTAATGTACGATTTGCCCCGTTGAGTTCCCCGTCCCTGGGAGAACAGGTGAAGAGCCACCCGTTTGGTTTTGATTTTGGTTGCCGCTTGTTGTTACGTTGGCGCATTTTTCGGCCAATCTTTGATAGCCTGGGTTATACATTCGACAACCGTATGGATATGAATGCAGTGTATCGTTGCCAGGAACCGCGCATAATTCACGTGCAAAATCTTGCAAGGTGGCGTAACATTGTTTGCCGATTTCTTGGTCTGTTATGTCGTGCATCGTTGTTATAAGTGATTGCATCCCTTGGGTGCCGCCGCCGTATAAATTACTACACGCGTCTAGTTTTTCGCGACACATTTGTTCCGATAATTCTAAACGTGCGCCAAGCATTAATTGTTCTTTGATGTTACTAAAATCTTTTAACGACTGGCTCTGTTCATCATAACAATTCATTACAACAGTAAGGCATTCATTTTTTACTTTGCGTACGCGTTCTTGTTGCCCTTGGTATATTTCGGCAATTGCCTGGCGCATAAATTCATCCCATACGGTATCGGATATGTCGCGACAGGTATCTAAACCGCGTTCCGCAAATTTGCGAAAACGGTTCAGGTGTGAAACAAGTAATCTATTGTACTGATTCGTCAAGATGTCGCCAGATAACGATGTTTGGCTTTCTAGTTGATAAAATTCAGGACTATAAATTGGTTCCCCCGTTTGAGAGTTTAAATAACGGCCCGTTGTGTCCAAACAATGAACGTAATCTTTTCCACAGGCGGTTTCGGCGGTAATATCAATACGTACTTGGGCAATACAATCGTTTATAGATGTTGAATTGTGGGCGTTATAATTTTCAAGGCGCGCCAAGTTCATTTCGCGTTCTGTTTTGCGTATTTCACTGTTTGTGGAATTTTTTTCCTTGGATAAACTATTCGCCATTAACGAACAGTCGTTTTCTATATACATACCATAGGCGGAAACAACCATTGTTTTGGTTGCGTTGGATTGGCATTTGTCAGAAACCAATTCTGAACATTGCGCATGAACCGCATTATATAACGCTTCGCCGGTCAAGTTGGCAATGTTGGCGCCACCGGTCAAGTCCGTTGTTGCCCATATTTGATTTATATCACCGGCAATGTCCAAGGTCCCTTGGGTTGATAATGATTTTTGTTTGCTTTTTGATAGTACGTTGTTGATGTTTGCCAATTGTAGCGCACTATCAGATGTATCTTTTGCAATAGATTGGGCGTATTCCCCCGCGGTTTCAGTTATCATTGCGGTTACTTCTGCGGCGGATTTGTCGATAACGGCAAGGTTTAAATTCTTGAAATCTGCAATTTGTTCGGTTGTTTGGGATAGGGCGCTTTGTTTCGATTGCATTTCTGTTAAACGTGAAGAGCATATACATCTGCGATATGTGTCATCGGCAGTGGCACAAAACTGATCCATGCATGTAAAGTATGCGTCGCGACATTCGGTATAGTCGGTCCCAAATGTTTCGGATGGTGTGGTGGAAATTGTTGTTGCTGCGCGTGCAGGGCGAATTGTTTTGGTGGTCGTATTCGTTCTTAAACGGTTTGTACCAGAACGTGATTTTATCGCACTACGAACGGGCGTATTTGTTGCAGAACGTGTGTTTTGAATGTCCAATCGATTGGTGGGTGTTGGGGTTACACTGCGTGCGGCCACGCGCGATTTTGTGGCTGTATTGCGTGCCTTTACCCCCGTGGTGGCGCGTCCAGATATGTTTCGTTGCGTGTTTGTGTCGGTGCGAATGATGGTGTTTTGTTTCGTTGCAGAACGAGTTATCGTTTGGGTACTTCGTTCAGTGGCATTGGCAAAACCAATACCTGCGATTAACGTTATGATAATCGAAAACGCCTTTTTCATCCCTTTGCAATATGTTTTTATACGGGCCATTCTATCAAAAATTGTGTCCCAAAACAAGAATATTATATATTATATAAAAAAAACCGCCAGTGGCGGTTCAAATTTAATTTGCGTTATCTGTGGATGGACGGTTACGTTCAACGAATGTTATGCGTCCCTTGTCCAAGTCGTATGGTGTCATTTCAACACGTACGCGTTCGCCGACATTTACCCAAATTCGTGCCTTGCGCATTTTGCCGCATACAGTTGCCAATATTTCGTGCCCGTTTTCCAATTTTACGCGAAACATTGTGTTTGGTAATTTATCTTCTACGGTGCCTGTAAAAACTATGACGTCATCTTTTGCCATTTGTGCTTTTTCCTTAAAATTAGTTTCGTTATTTTCGGTTTTGTCAATTTTATGTTTTTTGTTGGATAAAATCAAGTTATTTTTTTGTGCTTGTACAAAGTTGATTATTTTGATATCATATATTCAATAGAACACAAATAGTGGGGGAAAGGTATGAGGTTTTTTTATGCGATAATTCTTGTATTTTCGGCGTTTTTTGTAAGTGCTGATTATGCCGATGCTGCGCGTGTTGGTGGTGCCGTTGGGGCGCGTATGCCAAATGTTAGCAAAACAATTACATCCCAAATGGTTGCATCAAAACCATCGGATGCGGTTGACAAGGATGATGTTGCAGAACCAGAGCCGGCGCCAGAACCTGACGAAGGAAGTGATGCGGACAAGGGCGATGATGTTGTGGAAAAACCTGCACCAGGGGGTAGCAAGGATTGTCGTGATGCGTATCGTGAATGTATGGATGAATTTTGTTTGTTAGACGAATCGGAAGGGTATCGTTGCGCGTGTTCGTCAAATATAGAAAAATCAAAACCTTTGATTCAGGAAATTCAAAGAATTCAGTCTGAGGCAGATAAGCTTTATACCGAAGGTGTAGAACGTGAACAGCTTGGGGCCAAGGCAAGATTAGTCTTTGGCGAGAGTGAGGCTGCAAAGAAAAGTTCGCGTGCGTCTGGGTTTAGTTTTACCGCGTGGTTAAATAGCGGTTCGGATGAAGAAGATGAAGAATCTTTGGATTCTGATATGGATATTGGGGATAATTTGTTTGCAATGGCGGCAGAGTTCTGTGAATCTGAATTGGCGGCTTGTGGCGACAAGGCGGAAATGGAAGAAATGCTTTATTCACGCCAGGTTGTTGCAGATTGTAAATCATTCAATCTTTATTTAACCGATCAAAAATTAAACGCAGAAGCAAATAAACGTACCGCAGAGGCGGCAGTTCGTCAGGCGCGTTTAGAAATGCTGGATACAACAAACAAGTATAATCGTGGTGAATGTTTGTTGGCATATCGTTCTTGTATCGCTGACAAGGGTGGTTGTGGTGCAAACTTTGAAAACTGTTTGGATGCAGATTTGTTGGGGCGTCGTGCAAATGCGTGTGAAAATGTTTTGGATCAATGTTTGGCGGTGCGTGATTTAGTTCTGCAAGATTGGGCCGATGAATCCGAAGCGATTTTGGTTGATGCTGCAAAATACGCTGATAAATATCGTCGTCAGACTTGTTTGGCGCAAATTCAGATGTGTTTGGAAGATGGTTGTTCAACCACGACAAATTCTGCGTGTTTGACAGATGTTAATGTAGCAGCGGGTGTTTGTCCAATTATTGATGAATGTAACGCAATGATTCCAGGGTTAAAGGATGTTGTTAATGATAAATTAGGGTATTTGCGTACGCAGTTCTGTCAGAATGATATTGATGCGTGTTTACGTGATAAGTGTGGTGAAAACTTTACCGCACCAGAATGCGTCGGCAAGAAACCGTCCGAAATAGTTGATATGTGCCCACAAGATATGTTCCCATCTTGCAAGAATGAAACACAGTTTGATATTATCGTTTCGGCGGCGGTGTTACAGATGGATTATCAGATGTTACAGGGATGTATTAATCATTTCAGTGAACAGTTAGGTAGAACCTGTGGAACGGATATGTCTTGTTTGCCTGCGGATGATACGGTTATGGCATTGACAGAAATCCCAGAAAAAGAAGAAGATTTTATCGCGTTGCGCAAGTTGGTTCGTGATAATTCCAAGGCGGCTGTTAATGAATTCTTCAAGCAGTTCGAAAACGATGTAACGATTGCTGCATGTCAGGACGCAAAAAAGCCTGCGGGGCGTCGTAGCCTTGGGGATAGTATTTTCTCTACGGCAAAGATTATTGCAGAAATTGGCGCAGAAAATCGTGCAATGCGTATGTTAGAAGATAAAATTGCAGAATTATCGCGCAAGCAGGATTTAGAAAAGGCAGAAGCGAACTGCTATGCTACGTATAAACCAGAAACACCGGATAAATCTGCGAAGAATTATAGTTATATTCGCAGTGTGAACTTTGAACCTAAATTGCGTAATTGCCACGTATGTCGTATGCAACAGGTTTGTGAAACGGGCGGTGAATCCAAGGCAACTGCTGGGTTGAAGGGCTTGGCGGGTGGATTGTCTGCGGGTGCGGCGGCCGGTACAATGGTTACACCAGGGTGGGGAACCGCAATTGGTGGTGTCGTTGGTGCGGTTGGCGGATTTTTCGCAGGACGTAGCGCCGGTGGTGAAGAAGATTTCTGTCAGGAAATCGAAAGTTGTGAAGACGTAAATATGTAATAAAAGTCGCAGCATAACAGGAGAGAGAGTATGCATATCAAAAACACTTTTGGCTTAGTTTCGATTTTAGTTGCTGTGATGGCCGTGAATACGGATGCCTTTGCGTTGGCCAAAAAAACTAGTTCCAGCAGCAAGCAGGCCGCAATCCAGGTCGGTACCAAGGTTAATGCAAAAATGGAAGCCAAAGGCTTATATGATCAGGAATGTTATGATGTTTATTATGGGTGTATGGATCAATTTTGTATTACAGAAAATGAAAGCGGTGGTTCTTGTGGTTGTAGCGATTTAAGTATCATGTATGAAAAAGAGTTGATGGATGTTAAGTTGCAGATGGAAGAAGCAGAACGTATCGCAACGGTTGAGGTGGAAAAGGTTAAAGCGGGGGCGGATGCAGATATTATCTTTGGTGGCGAAAGAAAGTATGACGAATATGGAAATATCCTTGACCTTGGTGAAGTAAGTGAAGAAGATAAGAAAAAAGCCCAATTAGAATCCTGGTTTTCAACCGAAGATGATGAAGAAGAGGATATGGAAGAAGAGTTAGATATTTCCGTATTAAAAGGGGCGCAATTATATTCTGCCGCGGATGAATTATGTTTGGAACAGGTCCCAGAATCTTGTGCCGGTGATATCAAATTGTTGCAACAGATGTATTCACGCAGAATTGTGTCAGATTGCAAGGGGTTTGAAAATAGTTTGGCCACCAAAAAGGCAGAGGCAAAGATTGCAATCGCCAAGGCCGAAGGTGATGTTCGTAATGCTATGAAGGAAAGCTTTGAAGAAGCGAACAAATATGACCTGGGGCAGTGCATGGTTGAATTCAGAAAGTGTATGCAGACCGAAGATGCATGTGGTGCAGATTGGGGTAAATGCGTATCCGTTGTTGCAGATGCAAAAATGCAAGGTATGGAAGACGCAGATGTCTTTGATGATTCAAAAATTAACAAGGCAACAAAAAAAGCACAGTCAGAAGATGCGTATGGTATTGCGACATCTACGCTGGATATTTTGGATTCAAAACGTTTAATTTG
This sequence comes from Candidatus Enterousia sp., assembly GCA_045651445.1. Classification (GTDB taxonomy): domain Bacteria; phylum Pseudomonadota; class Alphaproteobacteria; order Rs-D84; family Rs-D84; genus Enterousia. The sequence continues at coordinate 10,373 of JAZRSI010000049.1, forward strand.
TGAAAATGTTTTGGGTAAATGTGTGGCGGTACGTGATATGGTTTGGCCGGCATTCTTGCGTGAAGCGGCACCGACAATCAAAGTTGCCGAAGCAAGCGCAGAATCCAAGATGCGTCAATCTTGTTTGACAGATATTTCGGCCTGTATTCAAAAGGCCTGTAAAGATGATATCGAAAGCAAGGGGACGGCAACAATGGATGCGTGTTTGGCACGTCCTGATATGGCCAGAAGTTTCTGTAAAATCGAAGTTGAACGTTGCGAACGCATGGAACCAAAGATTTGGTCTTATGTAACAGATAAGTTAAAGGCAATGCGTGTGGATGCGTGTACAATGGAAGTAAAGGAATGCTTTACCGCAGATACACGTTGTGGCAAGGATTTCCAGAATTGTATCGGTATGGATTATGATTATATTCATAATATTTGTCCAATTGATTCATTGGTTGTTTGCAAGGCCGAAAATCCAAACTTTTCAATGGAGGATTTGGATGAAATGCTGATGGGGCTATATTTGAATGTTGATAATGCATTACTTGAAGAATGCCAGGAATTGGTCGAACAAAGAATGGCAGAGTTGTGTGGTTCTACATCGGATTGTAATCGTTTCGCAGGTGATGAAATAATTGGTACCGGATCTTTGCAGGCACAGAAAAACGAAGGGAAATACATTATTTCTGGGATGATTTCGTTTGGTTCTATTGAAATGGGCAAGGCAGGAACCAAGAAAGCAGGTATGATAAGTGTTGAAGATTATATTGATGAATTACGTAACAAGTTTACAACGGCGTCTGATGAACGTATCATCTTGACCATCGAAGAAGAATTGAATAATATTGCGGGTACTATCAATCGTACAATTGAAATGATTGAACAAGATCCAAAAATTCAATTTTGTGTTGGTGGACGTGATTTGGAACAAATTACAGGCAAGAAGTCAACGACAGAGGCCCGTTTCCCAAATATGATGGATCAGTATAAGATTCAAATTGCGGTTTCTGCTTTGAAGCAAGCGCAGGCTAATTACAATAAAAAGCTGACCGAAGAAATTGCCAAGGGTACCAAAGAAGCGTCTGCGGATATTGCACAATTTATGTGTCAACGTATCGCGGATGTTGGTTCGGTTGCGGCGGGAACGAATGTCGGCTTGTCGCCAGTTACAGAATTGGCAGAACCGATGGCAATTCGTTATGAAATCGGTGCAGGCTTGAAAACGGAAGATTTAACCCGTGGCGGCCAAGGTAGTCTTAAGATGGGTGGACAAAAAGTATCAGCCAAGAAGTTTGATTTCAAGGGTGGTGGAACATTCAAGGAAGTTACATCTGTGTTTAATCGTGCGGAAAGAACATGTCATGTTTGTACAACGCTTGTTACCGAAGATTGCACGGTTTCAAAGAAAGGATTATTGTCGCGCAAGGTTTCTACGGATTGTAAGACAACAAGTAAGGGACCGACTTGTGAAGATATTCCAATGTAAAAAATGGGGGCGACCCCATTTTTTTTGACAATTTTTCCTAGACAATTTATTGGTTGTATATGATATACTGGTTTTAGATTAACCAAAAGTAAAAGGAGTTTTTAAATGAAAAAAATTTCTATGGCAGTTTTATTGGGCGTAATGTCTGTTGGGGCCGCAATGGCGGAATTTAACGGACCCACCGCAACAGAAACATTTGTTGTAAAAGAAAATGTTGCAAAAAATCCCAAAGGGGGATTTGTTGATACCGAAGAAGTTATCGTTACTATCAAGCAGGCCAAGGAAATGCGTGATGATGTTCCGGTCGTTTTAAAGGGAAAAATTGTTCAACGTATGGGGGATGAAAAGTTCTTGTTCGAAGATTCAACTGGTTCTATTACCATTGAAATAGATGATGATGATTGGGGTGGTCAGACGGTTTCACCAACAGATATTGTTATATTGTATGGTGAAGTAGATAGGGGAATATTTTCCACGGAAATTGATATCGAAGATATAAAGAAAATGTAAAATAAAAATCCCGCAATGTATGCGGGATTTTTTAATCTTTGGTTGCGTAATATGGGGATATTTGTTTAATATCTATGTTATGAAATTAGATTCAGTTGGTATTTTGATAAGTCTGCGGCCATTTAATGAACGTGATGCAATTGCGCGAATCTTTACACGTGATTTTGGGGTCTTGGTTGGTATGATGCGTGGCGCCAATGTTGCCAAAAAGAACAAGCCTTTGTTGGGGCAGGTTGGGGCCGTGTCTTGGAACGCACGTTTAGATTCGCAATTGGGAATATTTCATTGGGATTGTGAAAAGAATTTGGCAGCCCCAATTATGATGAATTTTTCAATGTTATCTTGTATGAATTCGGCGTTCGATTTGTTGGGGACTTTGTTGCCGGAACGTGAAAAGTACGATTTGTTATATGATTATACATATAATTTATTATCAGATTTGGGAATGGGAAATACGGATTCGTATTTAATGTGGGAAATAAATTTATTGCGTGAATTGGGATACGCGTTGGATTTAACATCATGTTCTGGGTGTGGATGTAAAAATGACTTACATTATTTATCGCCACGAACGGGGCGTGCCGTTTGTGAAAAATGTGCGGCGCCATATATAAATAAACTTTATAAATTACCACTTGATTTAAAAATAACTTTACGATTTTTAGAAAGCGTTTATCAGCAACAGGGCGGCGCCATACCACACGCAAGACGCAGTTTGAAAAGTTAATGTTTTGTGTGATTTATTTCTTGCGATTTTATGAAAATTTGCTATGCTGAATTCGTTCAACATATAAAGGAGAAAATAATGACTTGGACAATCTTAGTATTAGTACTGGGTATTGCACTGTATATGTTTGGTGGCAAGTTGGTAAAACAAGATGCTAAAAAAACATCTGCGGGCGCACGCTTGGTAAAAAAAGCAATGAATATTGTTGCTATTTTGTTGGTCGCGGGTAGCGTTTGCCGTCTGTATGTACCATATTATCTGACAGATGTTAATCCACAAATCATCCAAGAAATGGTTGATTCTATGCAGGCAAAACAAAACGAAGAAAAGAACAAAGCGATTCGTAAGTTCGTTCGTGAAAAAGCCGATACAATGATTGCTGATGCGCCAGTTTTGGGTAACCCAGAAGCCAAGAATACAATTTATTTGTGGTCTGCGGCATCTTGTGGCTATTGCCGTCGTGTACATGGCGAAATTATGAATGTTTTGGCAGAACGTGATGATGTTCGTGTTGTTTTAAAGAACTTCTCTATTCACGGTGTAATGTCTGATGGGCCGGCACGCGCAATGATTGCTGCAAAATTACAGGGTAATGACAAGGCTGCAAAATTTGCTGATATGGTTATGACACGTGAATATCGCCCATCTGAAAAGATTACAGATCAATCTAAGTTGGCTGCTGCAATTGAAAAGAACTTGATGAAGTTCGCACAAGAAGCAGGCTTAGATACAGATCAATTGAAAAAAGATATGAAGGGTGAAGTTGTTGCACGTGAATTGGTAAATGTTCGTGATTTGGCGAATCGTTTCGATATCACAGGTACACCTTTCTTAATCATCGGCGAAGAAGCATTCCCAGGCGCAATCCCTGCTGATGCTATCAAAGCCGCATTGGATAAATAATATTTGTGTCAGATGAAAAAAATCCCCCAATCGGGGGATTTTTTTGTGCGCTTGCAAAATGTGGTTTTTTGATTATATATATCATAAGTTAGCGAATCGGAATTTCGTATGATATAATTCAAGAGATAGACAAAATAAAGGGTTTTTATAATGGCACTTATTCCAATGGTTATCGAAGAATCACCACGTGGTGAACGTTCGTTTGATATTTATTCGCGTTTGTTGCGTGATAGAATTATTGTTGTTGGTGGGGAAATAGAACCAACAATGGCAAATAGTATTGTTGCACAGTTGTTGTTTTTGGAATCTGAAAATCCAAATGCTGAAATTTCAATGTATATTAATTCACCTGGCGGGGATGTGTCTGCGGGGTGGGCAATTATGGATACCATGCAATATATCAAGGCGCCTGTATCGACAATTGGTATGGGGTTGGTTGCATCGATGGGATCTGTTTTGTTGGCGGCCGGTGAAAAGGGTAAACGTTTCGCGTTGCCGAATACCAGTATTATGATTCATCAACCGTTGGGTGGCTTCCAAGGACAGGTTACAGATGTTGAAATCAGGGTCAAAAAAATGCAACGTACTAAAAAGACTTTGATTAAACAGATGTCTGAATTTACAGGACGCAAAGAAAAAGAATTGTTCGAAGCGATGGAACGTGATAATTGGATGTGTCCACAGGAGGCCAAAGAATTTGGCTTGATTGATGGGGTTTTGGAACGTAAGGCAAAATAATACCAAAAAAGTAGGGACGTGGGTATGAGCGAAGATACAACACCAAAAACAGATAATAATCAGCAGTTTTGTAGTTTTTGTGGCAAGGCTGTTTATGAAGTAAAAAAATTAGTTAGTGGTCGTAATGTTTGTATTTGTGATGAATGTATAAATCTGTGTAATGATATTATGGCGGATGATAATCGTCGCGAAATCGGCAAGGAGGTCGCAAAGTTACCAACGCCACATCAGATTTATGATTTCTTGAACGAATATATTATCGGACAAGATGTGGCAAAACGTACGTTGTCTGTTGCGGTGTATAATCATTACAAGCGTCATAGTGCGGCCGTATCGTCAAATGTTGAAATTCAAAAATCCAATGTATTATTGATTGGTTCAACTGGGACGGGAAAAACATTGTTTGCGCAAACTTTGGCGCGTATATTGGATGTGCCTTTTGCGATTGCAGACGCAACAACCTTGACCGAAGCGGGTTATGTTGGTGATGACGTGGAAAGTGTTTTAACGCGTTTGTTACAAAATGCTAATTTTGATGTGGAACGTGCAAGTCGTGGAATTATTTATATTGACGAAATTGACAAGATTTCACGCAAGTCAGAAAATCCATCTTTGACACGTGATGTTTCGGGCGAAGGGGTTCAGCAGGCTTTGTTAAAGTTAATCGAAGGTACTGTTGCAAATGTTCCCGCAGGTGGGGCAGGGCGCAAACACCCAGGCGAGGCGACCGTGCAACTTGATACCAGCAAGATTTTATTTATCTGTGGTGGGGCCTTTGATGGTTTGAACAAGATTATTGGAAATCGTACCAGTGAAAGACGTGGGATTGGTTTTGGCGCGCATGTTGAATCCAAAGAAGAACGCAATTCAAAAGATTTCTTGAAAGATGTAGAACCAGAAGATTTAGTTAAGTTTGGAATTATTCCAGAATTAATCGGTCGATTGCCGGTTATTACAACCTTGGAAGCACTGGATGAAGATGCGTTGGTAAAAATTCTGACGGAACCAAAAAATGCGGTTGTAAAGCAATTTACTGCAATGCTGGCGATGGATGATGTTAAGTTGAATATTACTGATGATGGTTTACGTGCGATTGCAAAGATGGCTGTGGCACGCAAGACTGGCGCACGTGGATTGCGCAGTATATTAGAACGTGTTTTATTACAGCCTATGTTTGATGCACCTGACAAGGATGATTTGGCAGAAATTATAATTGATGCCGATGTTGTTAATGGTAAAAAAGAACCAAAAGAAGTTATGAAAGGCGTCAAAAAAGCGGCATAATATTTGTGTATAAAATTACCCCGCATTTGCGGGGTATTTTTTATTCTATAAAAAGATTGATTTTTATTGTTAATGGATTTGAATCAGCACAGATGCTACAGGTGATACAAAATGAGTTATATTTATGCCGCCTGTTTCATATCTGATTTAATCTTTCTGATGTATTTGCGTAGTTCGTCGATTGCAACCAATGTGCCATCACGTTTTTCAGCGGACCAATAATCCCATCCGTTAAAACTGACACTGCGTTGTAATTTGGCCGCCATAACGTGGATGGATGCTTTGCCGTATAATTGATGTGTTAGTTGTCCATCTTGGGTTATCATAACGCGTTCGCCACGTGGGCTGACCAATGTTTGACCGGCGTATAGCAAGCCCGCGTCGATTAATTCACGGAAGGCAACGCGTATTTCATCACGTTTTGGTTTCGTTACTTCGATATCCGTTAAATCAATAGGTGTTATGTTTGCAATACGTTCGCGTGCCGCCTTGACATAATTTTCTTCGCGTTCAATGCCAATGAATTTGCGCCCCAGTTCCAATGCCGCCGCCGCAGTTGTGCCAGATCCCATAAATGGATCAAGTATTATATCGCCTGGTTTCGTTGATGCCAATATTACACGATGTAATAAATCAAGTGGCTTTTGCGTGTTGTGCAGACTTTTGCCATTTTCGTCTTTGATACGTTCTTCGCCAAGGCAAATGTTTAAATCCCAATCGGAACGCATTTGTTTGCCACCATTTAATTTCTTCATAGTTTCGTAATTAAATGTGTATTTGCCCGTTTTTGTTGGAGTTGCCCATATCAGGGTTTCGTGCGCATTGGTAAATCGTGTCCCGCGAAAGTTTGGCATAGGATTCGTTTTTACCCAAACGATATCGTTTAAAATCCAAAATCCCATATCTTGTAAAATTGCGCCAACACGGAATATGTTATGATAACTGCCGATTGTCCACATGGCACCGTTTGGTTTTAGTACGCGTTTGCATTCCGCCAGCCATTGACGTGTAAATTCGTCGTATTCGGCGCTGGATGCAAATGAATCCCATTCGTCGCGTACGGCGCGTGCGGCAGTTTGATCTTCGGGTCTGTATAATGTTTTGGAACCCAATTGTAGATTATAAGGTGGGTCTGCAAATACCGCGTCAACAGATGCGTCTGGGATGCCACGCATCAATTCGATGCAGTCCCCCAGTAAAATCTGATTTTGGTATTTGGTCATTGTTTCTCTCTCTTGTTTACCCACGTTGTATAAGTGTATTTTATCATATTTTTAATGTGTTTTTTTGTGGGGCAGATAACCTTTTTTATAAAAAAGGGCTTGATTTTTTATAAAAGTGCAATTTTTTCAAAAATAATTTCTACTTGATAATATCGGATTTCATTGCTACCGTATATTAACATGAGATGTCCATACTGTAATTCTACTGAAAGTCGTGTAACGGATTCGCGTCCCGATATAGAAGACGCAATTATTCGTCGTCGTCGCGTGTGTGAACAATGCGGGGCAAAGTTTACAACCGTTGAACGCGTGCAAATGCGCGATTTGTCTGTGCGTAAAAATAGCGGAAAATTAGAACCGTTTGATAGGGAAAAATTACGCCGTAGTATTAAGTTGGCTTGTCGAAACCGTGATGTTGGTGATGAACAAATTGAAAAACTTGTTACGTCTATTCATCGCAGACTTGAAACAGAAACCCCAGATGATACGGTTACCAGTGCAATGGTTGGGCAAATGGTTTCTGATTCTTTGTTAAACCTTGATCCGATTGCGTTTGTTCGTTTCGCATCTGTTTATCGCAAGTTTTCGCGCATTTCGGATTTTAAAAAGATTATTGATAAAATACCAGAAGATGACGATGATGCAATCGTATGCAAGTTGCCAAAAACATCGCTGTTCTAATGATATAAAATGAAAAAAATAATTCTAATTTTTATCGCGTGTGTTTTGTGCCCTTGTTTTGGGGCATTGGCGGGTATTAATGTTTTGTCCGATATAGATGCCAGTTTATATCAACAGATTTTTATTCTGCAAGACAAGGAAAAAATTAACACCGCAATTAAAGTTGAAAATCAAATTGCTGATAAGTCATTGATGAACGAAGTTCTATATCAACGATATATTTCAGATACATATCGTACACGGGGACGCGAAATTGCAGACTGGATGGACAAGTATTATAATATGCCGGGCGCAAAACGTATGGAAAAATTGGCTAAAATAAAACAAACTTCGGTCAGAAAGGCGTCTGTGCCAAATATTATTAGTGGTTCTGAATCTATCGAAACCGCACAATCAGAAACGTGGACTGCGAAAAAATATTCAGGAAAAACAGATAAAAAAATTAATGAATTCAAGCGCGCTATTCGTAGTGGTTCAACAAAAATTGCGCGTCAGATATTGGAAGATAAATCGTTTAAGAAAAGTTTGTCTGAATCTGATTACGGGCGTTTGGCTGGGCGATTGGCTTATATTTATTATACAAATGGTGAAATGGAATTGGCAAAGAAATGGGGATTTGTGGCGTCTGATGCAAAATCTGAATATGGTTTGTGGACAATGGGATTGTTATATTTCAAAGAAGAAAATTATGCAGAATCACAAAAATATTTTAGTCGCATTTTGGAATTAAAACAGATTAATAATGCGCGCAAGACCGAAGCGGCGTTCTGGGCGGGACGTGCCGCAGATTTCAAGGGCGATAGGGAAACTGCAAAAAAATATTGGCGTGTGGCGGCGGCTTATCCGATGGCGTTTTATGGTGCTCTTTCCGCAACAATGTTAGGCAAGGCGCCAGAATATGAATTTTTTGATAATGATGTAACGGACGAAGATATTGAATATTTGGCCCAAAATAAATATGGACGTATGGCATTGGCCTTGTTACAAATTGGACGTAAAGATAGGGCAGAAGAATATTTGAAATATTTAATTACACCAAAGGCCACAGATAGGATGTTGCATGCGGTTAATTCTGTGGCGTCTGAATATGGTTTGCCACGTGTGTCTATTCAATCTGCCGGTGTTATCAAGGATAGGGGAATTTTAGAAATCGATGATGCAATTATTTATTCTGCACAATATCCATTGCCAGATTGGGAACCGTTGGGTGGATGGTCTATTGATAGGGCGTTGTTATTGGCAATTACCAAGCAGGAAAGTAATTTCCGTGTGTCTGCAAAATCGGGCGCGGGTGCAAATGGCGTTATGCAATTAATGCCAAGTACCGCAAAACGTGTTGCGCGCGCAAACAAGGTTGATATTTCGCAGATGGATATGTCTAATCCAGAACACAATATGTTCCTTGGACAGCAATATATTGTTGATTTGCTATCGCACCCAAGTGTTGAAAACAGTATTATAAAAATGCTGGCCGCGTATAACGCAGGAATGGGAACAATGGTAAAGTTTGAAAAGGCTTTTTATACGTATGACCCATTGTTGTATATTGAAAGTTTTCCCGCATATGAAACACGTAATTATATTAAACGTGTGATGTCTAATTTATGGTTATATCGCGCGCGTCTTAATCAACCGCTGACGTCGATGGAAGAATTGGCAAATGGAAATTGGCCGTTATATAACAGCGAAGATGAATATGTTCAGCAGCAAATTCGTGAACGTATGATGATATAATAAAACCGCCGTTTGGCGGTTTGTTTTTTATCGTTTTTTTTGATTATCGTTTTGGTTGTTTTTGATTTCGCGTAGTACTTGAAATGCGCGTCTGCCAGTATGAACAGACAGCCCAAGCCATAACATTAATATTATAAGTTGTTCGTGGCTATATTCTTCGACAAGGTTACATGTTTCAACAACAGAACGGCCGACGGCAAAACCGTTCATCATAAAATAACCTGTTGCGAATAGACGTAGTATAAAATCATCTTTCTTGTTTGACATGGTGTGTATATTATAGTCGTAAGAAAAAAAGTCAAACAAAACCTTTGAATTTTTTATTTGTAATTGTTATCTTTGGATGATGAAAAAGGAAAATCCTGATTTTAGTTTGGAAAATTCAACGGGCTATGATTTGGTCGTGGGGGTTGATGAAGCAGGGCGGGGACCGCTATGTGGTCCTGTGGTGGCGGCGGCAGTTATTTTCCCAAATCGTAATGTTGAAATTCCGGTTATTATTCGTGATTCAAAGCAGATGACACAGCGTCAGCGGATTGCTGCGTATGATTGGATTGTTAATAATACCGTTTGGGCGGTTGCAGAATGCAGCGCCGCAGAGATAGATGAATTAAATATTCTGTGGGCGTCAATGTTGGCAATGAAGCGGGCTGTGGAAAATTTAGGATTAAATCCACAGTATTGTTTGGTTGATGGAAATAGATTGCCAGATGGTTTGGTTGGTGCGCCCATAATCAAGGGGGATGCAAAATCTTTATCAATTGCGGCGGCATCCATTGTTGCCAAGGAAACACGCGATAGGATTATGGCAAATCTTGCAAAACAATTTCCGCAATATTCGTGGGATAAAAATGCGGGCTATCCGACAAAATCCCATTTACAGGCGATTGATTTGTATGGTATAAATCAACATTATCGTAAAAGTTATGGACCGATTAAGGAAAGGATAAAAAATGAAATTAAGAACAATTGAAAATGTCGATGTGCGCGGAAAGTATGTTTTGTTGCGCGATGATTTTAATGTACAAATCGTTGATGGGAAAATTACAGATGCGTTCAGAATTGAACAAAGTATGCCTACGATAAATATGTTGCGTAATGCCGGCGCGCGAATTGCAATTGTTGCGCATCGTGGTCGTCCAAAGGGTGAAAGAAATTTGGAATATACCTTGAAACCAATTGCGGATTATATGGGAATAAAATTAATTGATGATTGTTTGGATAAAGATTTCCTGGGGGGGATGCAAGACGGTGATGTGGTTTTACTTGAAAATGTTCGTTTTTATGCCGGGGAAGAAAAAAATGACCCTGCGTTCGCAGAAAATTTAGCACGCGGTTTTGATATATTTGTAAATGATGCGTTTGCAGTTTCGCATCGTGCGCATGCAAGTACGGTTGGGGTCGCGGAAATTTTACCGTCATATGCGGGAAAATTGTTGGCGGGTGAAATTGAACATCTAAGTGCGGTTATGGAAAATCCAAAACGTCCATTGTTGTCAATTGTCGCAGGCAGCAAGGTTTCTACAAAAATCGGCGTGTTAAAGGCTTTGGCAAAATTGTCAGATACATTGATTATTGGTGGCGCGTTGGGGACCACGTTTAATTATGCAATGGGGGGCAAGGTTGGAAATTCTTTGTATGAAGCCGATCAAAAAGAAACGGCGTTGGAAATTCTTGATTATGCCAAGGAAAATAATTGTCAGGTTTTGTTGCCTTTGGACAAGGGGGTTGCTAAAAAATTTGAACGTGATGCGTTGCGTATGAACAAGGATTTTTCACAAATCGAAGATGATGATGTAATCATTGATGCGGGCGAAATGACAACGCAACGTGATGTTGATGCGATTCGAAATGCTGCAACTGTTATTTGGAATGGTACGGTTGGTATGGCGGAATGGCAGCCAACGTGGTCGTATGGTTCTTTTGCGCTGGCCAATGCAATTGCAGAACAGACGCGCGCTGGAAAATTACAAAGTATTGTTGGCGGTGGTGATACCGTTGCTGCGTTGGAAGCGTGTGGTGTAAAAAATGATATTACGTATGTTTCAACTGGTGGTGGGGCGTTCCTTGAATTTATCGAAGGGCGCGTATTACCCGGTGTTGCAATCTTGGAAGATAACTAAAAATATATCCCCCAAATTGGGGGATTTTTTTATTGATTATTCAAATATATATGCTACGAATATATTCATAGGGAAGTTAAGATTATTTTTGTTCTTGATAAAAGGAGAAACTATGTCTAATACAAAATATTTTTCCGATTTAGTAAAAGTTTGTAGTGTTTTGCCTGCGTTGCTGATTATGCCAGCGGTGGCAGGGGAATACAAAGATATGTCAGAAGTGGCTTTTAAGGGCGATATGCCGTTAGAACAAGGGTTTGAATGGTTGAATACTTCCACGGGGGCGCTTAATTCCGTTATCTTTGTCGAAGCAGGTACTACAACGGTAAGTTCGGGTGTTGAATTTAAAAATAACAAGGCAGATTCCGGTATTTTATCAACGTCTGGAAAAAATGGTAAGTCAAAGTTGGTTTTAAATCCCGATATTGTTTTTGATGGAAATATTGCGACATATGATGGTGGCGCCGTCGCCAATTTCGGAAAAATGCAAGCGGACAAGGTTACATTCAAGAACAATACCGCACAGATTGGCTTTGAAAATGATAAAGAACCAATGGGTGGTGGTGCGCTGGCACTGGGGGCTGTGTCAGAAACAATGATAAAGAATAGCATTTTTGAACGTAACGAATCGAAATATCATGGTGGTGCAATTGCGATGCGTGGCGTTGCAGATGGTGATAATAGTGCCGCCGATTTAGATATTTTCAATTCTGAATTTAATGGTAACAATGCCGCACAAAATGGTGGGGCCATTTATTCAACGTTCTATGATTCCGTAACGCAAAAAGAAGCCGTTTATATCGAAGGTTCAAAATTCTTTCGTAATAATGCGATGTTGGGTGGGGCGGTTTATAACGAAGGCGAACCGGATCGTGCCGGAAATATTGCAGGTATGCGAATCGTAGATTCTGAATTTAGTGCGAATATCGCAACAGAAGATGGTGGGGCGATTTATAACAAGGGTACCTTGGCCATAGATAGTGTGAAGAAAGATGTGGTCTTTGAATTAAATCAGGCGAAAAGTGCCGGTGCAATTTATAACGAAGGTACGTTGATTGTAAATAATGCTGAATTCCAAGATAACAAGTCGGTGGTTGATGGCGGTGCGATTTTTAATACGGGTACATTGACAATTAATGGCGGTGAATTCGAAGGAAATCGTGCAAGTGTGGATGCGTGGTCTGATGAAGGTTATGCGGGCGCGATATTTGACAAGGGAAAATTGTCTGTTAATGGAACCAAAACGGATATGGTTGATTTTTCAGGCAATGTTGCGTATGCAGGTGGGGCAATTTATGGTTCAAGAAATACCAAAAATGGTATGAACTTGTCATACGTTTTGTTCGAAAATAATAGCGCCCTGGCGGATGCAGGTGCGGTGGGAATATTTAATGACGCGACATCTGTCTTGTCAAATGTTGTGTTCAGAAATAATAGTGCCGCAATCGCAACAAAAGATATCGCCTTGGAAGATATTGAAAAGTCTGATGGTGGTGGTGCGATTTTGCTTGGGCAATTAGCCAGCGCAAATTTATCAAATGTTAGATTTGTTGAAAATAAATCTGGTTCACGTGGTGGTGCAATTTCGGCGCGTCATTTCAAAGATGAAGTTTTGAAGATAGAAGATTCTTCGTTTGTTAAGAACGAAGCGTCTGGGAATGGTGGCGCAATTGCGAATGTTTATAATGGAACGGTTGATTTGGATTCTGTTGAATTTAGACAGAACATAGCCGGAAAATTTGGTGGCGCGATATTCAATGCCAAAGATATTAATTTCGGCGGGTCCGAAGAAGGTAGTGAATCTTCGAATCATGGTATAATTAATATTTCGGGTGAAAACTATTTTACAAATAATCACGCCGATGAAATTGGTGGCGCAATTTATAATGACGCTGGCGGTACTGTTAATATTGCAGGTACGAATGCCTTTGTTGGGAATACCGCGGGTAAGTACAATGGTGCAAACGATATTCATAATTTAGGTACTGTGAATATTTTGTCTGGAACAACAACATTAGATGGTGGTGTTTCTGGGAATGGTACATTTAATTTGGCCAAGGGGGCGACATTAAACGTTGGTACTGCAAATATTAATCAGTCAAAGATTATTATTGACGGTACTGTTTTTGCAGATGTTATGTCAGCCGAACGTGGACAGTATATCGATAGGGATAAGACAACAAATGGGGGCAAGAATTCTGATGGTGGAATTTATGCCAAGTTCTTTGGCGAAGTTTCAGGAACGGGTTCCATTAACTTGAATGTTGGGTCGGTTGGAACTTATAAGATGTTTGATACCGATAATGATATTTCAATTAACGCAGGAGCCGCGTATATCGTTACAAATAATGGGGCAGATGGTGTTGTTATTGAAACAAAATCTGTTGAAACTTTGGCCCAAGACGCCGGTATCAGCACACAGGCCGCAGGTGCGGTTGCGGGCTTGGCCAATTCCACGGATAGAAACGCACAAAAGATTTCATTGTTGACCCAGCAGGCATTGAACGCGGGTGATATTAAAACAGTTGAACGTGAAACCGCAAAGTTGAATCCTGATGACAAGCCGGTGGCACAATCTGTTTCTATGTCTGTTCAGAATCAAGTATTGTCTTTGACGGCGGGTCGTATGTCTGGGGGCGGGGCCGTTGTCGGACGTGCCGGTGGTGATAGTGCCCGTCAGAATGGATTCTGGATGCAGGGATTGTTTAACAAGTCCAAGCACGCAGACCAGTTCCATGGATATACACGTGGGTTTGCGTTGGGTGGCGATGTAATGCTGAATAAATCTTGGATATTGGGTGGTGGTTTTGCGTATGGTAGTACAGATGTTCATGCCGCAAATAATCGTAATACCGATGTCGAAAGCAATACATTGTTTACATATGTTCAGTACAAACCAAACAAATGGTTCGCAAATATGACCCTGTCTTATACAATGTCAGAATATGATGAAACGGTTGATTTGTATTCTGGTGCCACATTGTTGAATAGCAACTATGATATCAATGCATATGGTGCACAGTTGATGACCGGATATGATTTTGCAACGGGTATCACAACAGAAATTGGCGCACGTTATTTGCATGTCGCCCAAGAAGAATATTCAAATGGCTTGAATACAGTCAAGGCGTTGGATACAGATTTCTTGTCTGGGGTTGCTGGATTTAAATATGCCTTTACAATTCAAAATGATTGGGCGGTTCAGTTGAAGCCAGAAATGCGCGCGGCATTTACTTATGATATTTTAAGTGATGATGCGGCGGCGACTGTTATTATGCCTGCGGCGGCGCCTTATCAGGTTTCAGGGGAAAGCCTGTCCCGTGTTGGTGGTGAATTTGGTATTGGTTTGACCGCAACATACAAAGGGGCAAAAATATCGTTGATGTATGACCTTGATTTACACGAAGATTATACATCACAGACAGGTATGATTAGATTTAGAAGTCAATTCTAAAAAAACATAAAAAAAGGGTCCCGTTTCGGGACCTTTTTTATATTGTTTTGCAAATGGTTGTATGATATAATCCTTGGTGTGTGGCGTGTTGCCACGCTGGGCTTAAACACCTATGTAAATCACGTCGGCGATGACGTAAAACTCCAACACATGGATTAGTGTGGTTGGAGTGTGTGGAATATATTGAATAACACACGCTAGATTGATTTACCTAGTGTTTAAACTCCAACCATCATATGTTTTTAGTGGTGGTTTTTTTTATAAAAAGAAAGAAGGGAGAATTAAAATGAAAAAATCAGCATTGCTTATGTTACCAGTGTTGTTGGCGGCGTGCGAAAAAAAACCGTCCGCAGAGATTATAATACGTCCGTGTTGTGATTCAGAAGAAAAATTAGGCGATATAAAATTAAAAGTATGGCAGGATAAATTTACTGCGATTGTACATAATCAAGAAATCCCATTGGAATTACAGAAAAACGAAGATGGTAGTTTATCTAAGTATGGGGATGTTTATCATTTAGAGTATATTGGAATGATTTCAGATACTGATGAAAAAATTTCTATTCGTATGACATATGATTCCGATAAGGAATATTTAGGAGTTGATAGTGTTTCTGTTTCAAGTCTTGATGCTGGTTATTCTACTGATATTATCCATAATATAGAATTAAAACAATTTCCTGCGCAAAGTGCCACAGAAAAGTGTATCAAAGAAATTCATGAGAAAATTGGTACAAAAAATTCTTCGTTGTGTGCAAAACAAAATGTTAAACGATATCGATCGCGTTTTGCAAAACACCACGGTTCTTATTCGGTTTGTGAGCATATAATTGCGGAATCAGATGCGGTTAAAATTTCAGAACAGAATAATTTCTTGGATTTATATAAAGATGACGACAAGATTGAATCACAAGAATCGGATGCGTGTGATGTGTTGGCGCGAATAAATACGTATCGTGTTGAACACGATCTGGATAAAGAAATTGTTCTATATGAAGACGAAATCTACTGTGAAAAACCATACAAGGTTGTGCCTTTGAATATAGTGTCGTCTTGGGGGCTTTTTAACGGTATAGTTTTAAATATATGCGCTGATGGGCGGCATTCTTTTTCGTATGACTATGATACTAATCAAAGGTGGGATTTGTTAGAACAGGGAACTGATGACAATGGAAATATTCGTTATTCTGGAAAAGTGTATGACCACAAGCAGTATGACATTTTGTACAATCCAAATACTGATGAATATTATGTCAAGGAACCAGGGGTGCCTGATTATCGTTTGGTTGAACAAGGACAACTTACAGAAATTCAAAAATGTGCACGTGAAATAAATTTCAATGTCAGACAAAATAGTTCAGGTGGTCTTTCTGTTCTGTTGGAACGCAAAGGCAGAAACGAAGATGGTAAATTTTTCTTTGAAGATACTTGGATAGATTTGCCCCAGGAACAGGCATTGGCAATTTCAAGCAGTTTTAATTACGATGATTTGAAACTATATTCCCGTGGTGATGAAGCACATGAAATAGATGCGTGCATTGTTAAGGAAAGGTTGCGTGAATTCATAAGAGCGCAACTATAAAAAAGAAAAGAGGATAAAAAGAATTAAAAAATCCCCCAAACGGGGGATTTTTTTTTAACCATATTTTTTATTGACCACCCAAGAATTGTGTCGCCATTCCGCCCAATGACTGCAAGATTCCGGATGTGCCAGAATTTGCCGTTTGACCGACCATTTCCATGATAGAGCCTGTATTTGTTTTTTGACCCATGTTGCCAATAGTTGTTGTCAAGAAATCTTGCCATAATGCTTTTTTGCGTGCGCTTAATTTGGCATCGGAACATTTTTCAATTTTATCGGTCAGTTTTCCGAAAAGTTGCATTTCGTCGTTGGTAAGATCGGCCTTGTCAAAATCAACTAGGTTAAATACGTCATATATATTTGATGCGTATTTTCGACTGTCTTCGCCACAGCCGGTTATAGAACCATCCGTGCAATAATATGTAGATACGGCCATTGGAAATTGGTACCAAACTTGATTTGTGTCGCCACTGCCACCAAACCAATCAAAACATAAAACATCATGTTCGTTTGTGTCCGCCATAATTCGTAAACTGCTTTCGTATCCGCCAGTCGGACTTTCACAGCGACGCATTTTTATGGCAGATTCGGCTTCTTCGGCAGTTGCGGCGCCGGTTTTTGCCCATTCTTTGACAAGTTTGTTTACGAATGTTATTTCACTGCTGCTGGGGATACATTCGGCAGTTAATTCCTTGGTGCTTTTTTTGATTTGCTTTACACCTTCGACCAGTGAAATAACGGTGGGCAATAGGCTTGCCGCGTCGCTAATCCCAGATGTTTTTTGGGTCGATACAGATGATGCTTTTTTAATAGAAACAGCACCCATCGCACTGTTGTGTGCAATGCAAAGAATGCCAATTAACGCAATTAGGTGTGTTTTCATCTCTCTTGGGGATTATTATATCACATTTTTTTATTCAGATAAATATAAAAATTGCATTTTGCTTATTTTCACGTTAAACTGCCATACGTGGGTAACGATAGAAGAAATTTTATAATCTTATCAAAGCATAAACGTTTGCAACGTTTGTGGCAGTTCTTTTTTACGGGGTGGGGGCTGGTGATGGTTGCCGCCTTGGTCGCAGGGGCGCTGTTTACAAAACAGTTATTATGGACGCCGATATCTGCGATTAATATGACTGATATCGTTAGCAAGCAATTTAAAATGTCGGGGGCGGCATTTGTTGGAACCGATAAAAATGGTGAACCGTTTAAAATTCGCGCAAAATTGGGGTACCAAGAATATGAAAATCCTGATATAATATTCCTTGATGATGTGGCGGGGACGGTTAATCGTGTTACATCAAGTGGAAAAATTACCGATAATATTTCGGCAAGCAAGGGGCAATTTAATCGGGTGAAAAAAACAATAACCTTGATTGGAAATGTAAAAATAGATTCTAGTAATGGGGACAAGGTTAGAACAAAAGAATTGGTGATAAAGTTATGAAACAATCTGTATTGCGTATTAAAAATTTATCCAAAACATACGGAAAACGTATGGTTATCAAAGATATATCTTTGGAAGCGCGCCAGGGGGAATCAGTTGGCTTGTTGGGGCCAAATGGTGCCGGGAAAACAACGGCTTTTTATTGTATAACGGGGCAGTTGGCGGCAACAGGGGGACAGATTTTCTTGAATTCTCAAGATATTACGCATTTGCCTTTTTATCAGCGTGCGCGTTTGCATATCGGATATCTGCCCCAGGAAAATAGTGTTTTTCGTGGGTTGACAGTTGAACAAAATATTATGGCTATCTTGGAAGTGGTTGAACCAGATAGAAAAAAACGTCAGGAGAAACTAGATTCTTTGTTGAATGAATTTTCAATTACGGCGTTGCGTAATAGTCCTGCGACGGCGTTATCTGGTGGGGAAAGACGGCGTGTTGAAATTGCGCGTGCGTTGGCAAATGACCCAAAGTTTATTTTATTGGATGAACCGTTTGCTGGAATTGACCCAATTGCGGTTAATGAAATTAGAAGTTTGGTGTCGCAACTAAAAAATCGTGGACTGGGGGTTATTATTACCGATCATAATGTGCGCGAAACGTTGGGAATAACAGATAGAAGTTATGTCTTGCATGATGGAAGAATTTTAAAACACGGAACAACAGATGAAATCGTCCAAGATGAAATGGTCAAGAAAGTTTACCTTGGCGAAGATTTTGTTATGTAAATATTTCAAAGGCACAAGAATTTGTGTCTTTTTTTTGTTCTTTTTTCCTGTGATAAAGCGGTTGACACGATTTGTATTTTTTTACTATCCTGTTATTAAGCGATGGAGGGCTTGGTATGATTAAATCTTTTCATGGCGCCCTGAATTTGATGGCATTATTTACTGCGATGGTTGTCGCGGGGGTGATTTATTTTTACCCAGAATTTATGCAAATTGCCACTGCAAATATATGGTTAAACGGTGTTATTATTGGAACGGTTTTGTTTGGTATGGGGCTTTGTTTTGTTCAGATTTTTTCATTGTTGCCAGAATATAGATGGATAAGTGGATTTGTGGCGGGACGGCGTAATTTGGTGTTGCCACCACGTATTTTGCGACCTGTGGCGTGCGTTTTGGTGTCGCGGCCACGTCGTATTTCTGTGTCAACTTTGAATAGTTTTATGGATATGATTGCCGTTCGATTCGAAGATTCGCGCGAATCGGTGCGATATATAACAAATACTTTGATTTTTCTGGGATTGCTGGGGACATTTTGGGGATTGATTTTGACCGTTGGTGGATTTGCGGAGTTGATTGGTGGTTTGAATTTTTCTGATGAAACAGTTATGGAATCTATGCAGGCGGGTTTAACAAAACCATTGGCAGGGATGGCGACTGCATTTACAAGTTCTTTGTTGGGGTTGGCGGGCAGTTTGATTGTTGGATTCTTGGGAATGCAAGTACAATTTGCGCAAAATGCAATATATCGTGAATTAGAAAATTATTTCGCAGGATTTGCAAATGTGGCCCCAATTGATGAGGTTGCACGCGTCTTGCCCAAGATAAATCTTGCAACGCGGGAATTAACAAAAACAGTGCAAAATTTAGAACAAACGGTTTCTAATATTTAAATTAAAAAAAAGAGAGAGAAAAAAATGATGAATGTTCGCTTTCGTAATCAAACAAATGCATGGCCAGGCTTTGTGGACTTGTTTTCAAATTTGGTGATAATTTTAATATTCTTGTTGATTATGTTTGTGTTTTTGTGGACCACAACAAGCGTGTTTAACAAGTCTTCGGGGGTAAAGGTTGTTGCAGATTTAAAACAGGAAAACGCACAGCAGGCCCAGACAATCGAAGAAATGTCTGAATATGAAAAACAGGCGGAACAATTATTGTTGTTGGCACGTGATGAACTTTTAAACCTGGAACAGGATAATATCGCCTTGACCGATGAATTAAATCAAGTCGATTCAAGTGTTGAAGATTTGGTCGGGGGATATGAAATTAAAATTCAAGAATTGCAAAGTCAAGTTACACAAATGCAAACAACAATTGATGATTTAAATGTCAAGTTAAATCAGGCGACTTTAAGCAAGGATAAAACAGCAGAACTGGAACAAGAACGTAAAAAACTACAAGAAGAAATGTTTGCGCATCAGGCGGAATTAACAGAACAATTGGCGCAATTGCAGGCTGCCCTGGATGCTGCAGAAGAAAAATCGCGCAAGCAAGAGGTGCAATATGTTGAAATGTCAAATCGTTTGAACAAAGCCTTGGCGGACAAGGTGGCGGAATTAAACGATGTTTCAAAATATCAATCTGATTTTTACAAGGCGGTGAAGTTGGCCGTTGGTGAAAGAACATCGATAAAAACAGATGGTGATAGATTTGTTGTTAATAGTGATATTTTATTCCCAAGTGGTTCTTATAAATTGTCTGCGGATGGAAAAAAACAATTAAGATTAATCGCAAATGTTATCAGGGATATGGAAAATCAAATCCCCACGGATATTGATTGGATAATACGTATTGATGGCCATACCGATAAAAAGCAGGTTATTTCTGGGACGCGTGCGTATCGAAATAATATGCAATTGTCTTTGCTGCGTGCCACTGCGGTTGCGGATGAATTGGCGAAAAATGGTGTGTCTAAACGTCGTTTGTTACCCAGTGGTTTCGGTGATTTGCATCCCGTTGAATTGGGAAATGACAAGGCTAGTTTACAAAAAAATCGTCGTATAGAATTACAATTAACAAATCGGTGATTTGTTTGTCCCCCGCGTGTCGGGGGATTTTTGTAAAAATAAAAATCTTTAAATAATTGCAAATAGGATTTTTTGTGATAAAATTTGTCAACTAAATAAGCAAGAGGACTTAAATTATGACACTAGAAGAATTAGCACCAGGTAAATTGCCACCCAAACGTATGAATGCAATTATCGAAGTGCCAGAAAATGGTTATGTAAAGTATGAAATTAACAAAGAAACAGGTTTGTTAAAGGTGGATAGAATTTTGCATGCGCCGATGGCGTATCCTGCGAACTATGGTTATTTCCCGGGGACGTTGGGTGATGACGGCGATCCGTTGGATTGTGTTGTTGTATGTAATGCACCATTGCGTCCGGGTGTTTTGATTGAAGTTCGCCCAATTGGTGTTTTATTGATGGAAGATCAGGCCGGTGGGGATGAAAAAATAATTTGCGTTCCATTGGATAAGATTGATCCTTTCTATACAAGCACAGAATATATTGAACAATTGCCAGAAATTTTGCGTTCGAAAATAGAATATTTCTTTCAACATTACAAGGATTTGCAACCAAATGCATGGTCCAAGGTTTTAGGTTGGGAAAATCGCGAAACGGCAGATAAGTTGATTATGGAATCAATTGATCGTTATTGGGCGCACAAGCGTGGGATGCAATAATTTCTTGCGTTGTGGCATTCAATCTTTATAATCAAAACGAATAATTTTTAACAAGGGGTATTTATTATGGCATCTTATATTGCAAATGATATGCGTGTTGGTTGGGTTATTTCCCATAATGGGAAACGTTATTCAGTTACATCTATTACCAAGGTAAAGCCGGGTAAGGGTGGTGCCTTTGTTCAGGCGGATTTGCGTGATATTGATTCTGGTAACAAGGGTGGCGACCGTTGGCGTGCCGAAGACAAGGTTGAAAAATTGATGGTTGAAGATTTTGATTGTCAATATTTGTATGCTGATGGTACAGATGCGTTCTTTATGAATTTATCAGATTACGAACAATTTACAATGCCAGTTGATTCTTTGGGCGAAGCGATGAAATTCTTGGCCCCAGAAATGGTTGTCAAAGCAAACTTTGTCGAAGGTCAGCCTGTATCAATTTCATTGCCAAAAACCGTAATTGCAATTGTTGAAGAAACAGAACCTGCTTTGAAAGGTCAAACCGTATCTGGCAGTGGTGGCAAACCTGCGATTTTGGATAACGGCGTTCGTGTTCAAGTTCCTGTATTCATCGAACAAGGTGAAAAGATTGTTGTAAATACGGAAACCCTTGAATACGTTGAACGGGCTAAATAAATTATAATAATTCATCTATGCGAGAAAACCGATGGCCGATGTAATTTCTGTACACTACGCCATCGGTTTTCTGCATATCTAAATCATTCTAATTTATTTAGTTCCATTGCTTGTATTTCGCCATTATCTTTTATTTTTCGATAATAAAAAATCTCGCATACCGTGGTCAAGCACCGGAATGACAGAAAGTTCTCCTCCGTTGGAGGAGTACGGCGCAGCCGGGAGGTGGTAAGAGAATGCGAAGTATAGGGCACATAATTACGAACGCTCTAACCACCCCGTCCTGCGGACACCCCTCCCAGGAACCAACCACAAAATTTTCAATTTTGCGGGGCCCGGCGGAGGGGAGTAATATGCAATATATATATTTGTCATCCCTGCGCCCTCCCTTTGTCATCCCTGCGCAGGCAGGGATAGGGCCCTCAACCGTGCGCAACACGCACCAAATAATGATTTCCCATAAGATAAATTTGGCTTCGTTTCACTACGCACTACATAGACCCGATTCCTGCCTGCGCAGGAATGACAAGGGAAAACGCAGGAATGACAATTTTTTTAGCAAAAAATTGTTTATGCATTAAATTCCTGCCCCCGATGTGGGGCGGGTTAATCCCCTTCGCTGGCGAAGGGGTGGCACGAAGGTGCCGGGGTAGTGGTAATTTCACATTTGTTTTTTAACAAAATACGCTAAGTATTCTGTCATCCCCACCCAGGTCTGTTTTGCTTATTTTTCTTTGTTCGCGTCGGATGATTCTTTGTCCTTGTCGCGATTGATTATTAAATCCCCAACCAAAGAACCCGCTGCACCAACACCCGCAACAATTCCGCCGGTCTTTACTTTTTCCTGGGCGTCTTCTTTTTGTTCCGCAAATTCCGCCGCATCTTCACCATTTTCATCACTTAACGCACGATATACCGATGTATATTGCCCATCCGTCTTGCCAACATGTTCGTGGTCATATAGGCCCGCAGTCGCAGAATCTAAAATTTCTTCGCTTTCTATACCGGGTTGCATATCAAGACTTTCTTTGCGTGCCTTTAAATCCGCCGCCAATGTTAGATATTCTTGCTTTAACGCACTTAAATCACCCGCGGGTAATTCTATGCCAACTTCGCCACCCTTGTGGCTAAGACCGCCATAGTTACAACGAAACGTGGCCATATATGCGCGCATTTGTTGTTCTGCGTCTTCATCTGCGGCCTTTTCCGCCATCCCCGACATTAACTGCATTGCGCCAATACCAGTCATGCCAATACCAATTGCCCCCAACAATTTATTTGCGGTGGAATTTTCACGTTCGCGTGCAGCCTGATATTTTTTTTCGAGTTCGGATATTTCGTTATAAAGTTTTGTAATTTCTATCCCCTTGGCTTCGTTATACAAATCCATATACGGGTTGTCGAGTTCCGGTAACAACATCCATTCCGTCGCCAGTAACGGTGTACAAAACAAGGAAAAGATTAATGAAATAAGTGATTTCATTGGTTGCTGGTTTTTGTTGTTGTGTTTGTGTAAGTGCTTGATACTCCTTGGGAATAGGAAGAAGGAAGTTTATTTGATTCCCATTTCTCTGGATTTTTATTATTTTGTGTATGATATAAATAATCTCCAAATGGTGAACCTTCGGGTAATTTTTCAATATATGTTATATCGTATTTTCCGGCCCTTGTATCTGCTACTAATTGATTGCGCCATTTCATTTGTTCGTCATATTTGCCGGTGTTGCAATATATATCTAAATGAATGTCTTCATTAAAAGAATAATAATTAGAATCTTCTTCAGAAGACGTTGAACTATATTTTATTGTAAGATTGCAATACAGGTGATAATTTTCGATTGAATTATCTTTCATCAATATTAAGCTTTTATAAATTTGAGATTGTCCTTTTTGTTCTTCTTTTTTTGAATATAATATTTTTTCTTCCAAGATGTCTAAAGTATATTCTTCAAATCCATTTGGGTAATCACATATTACCCAACCGTCTTTTTTGCATTTATCTGTATCTAATTTACCACGATTTAAATAATAAGTTTTCCTATCTTCTAATACATATCCGTTTTTTTTAAGGGAGTCCGTTTCTATTTTTCGTCCTGTTTCTTTGGAACGTTGTTTTAAATCTGATATGAATTTTGTTTTGTAATATTCAAATGTTTCGTGTGCCAAGTATGAACGCATCATTGATATTTTTTCATCATCAGAATTTGCTTTTTTTTCAATTTTTTCAGCAATGTTTGGATTGAGTTTGCGAACTTTTTCGATCAATGTGTCTGTTTCGCCGGTTAAAGCAAGTTTTGTTTCTGAATTTGAAATAGATTGAATAATTTGTTCTGCTTCTGTTGTATTAAATTCGGTTTCTGCAAATGCTGATAAATTAAGAAAACATAAAAATATAATCCATAAATATTTCATATAAAATTTCCCATCCTTTGAAAAATCGAAAAAAACCACCATTGTCAGGTGGTTGGAGGTTAGAAACTATAATTTAAGGAAAAATAGCGGGCTTATTCTGTATATTCAGCGCCCCTCCAACCCCGTAAATCGGTTGGAGGTGTTTTACGTCCCCACGGACACCTTAAATTTTGGGTTTCTACGCCCAACGTCAGAATCCTGACATCGGGTGTATTATATCATAAAAAATAAAAAATTATAAGTTTTTTTAATTTATCTTATTGTCTGAACCCATGATGTTCTTTATTTCGTCAATACATATTTGGGTCATTGTTCGGCGGGCGTTACTTAAAAATTCACGGGGATTAAAGTTTTCAGGATTTTCATATAATGATTTTCGTACGGCCGCAGTAAAGCCAAGTCTTAAATCGCTGTCCACGTTGATTTTACAAATATTCATTTTTGTTGCACGACGCAGTTGGTTTTCATCAATCCCGCGCGCCCCGGATAGTTTGCCGCCAAATTCGTTTATTATTGTTATTAATTTTTGCGGAATGTTGGATGCACCATGTAATACCAATGGAAACCCAGGCAGGCGTGCCGCAACATCCGCCAGAATATCAAAACGTAATTCTTCGTCGTCGCGTTTGCGTTTGTAGGCGCCGTGGCTGGTCCCGATTGCAATGGCAAGGGAATCTATGCCCGTTGCCTTGACGAATTTTTCCACATCAGATGGGTTGGTATAACTTGATTGTGTGCCAAATGTATTTTCGTCTTCGATTCCGGATAAGGTTCCCAATTCTGCTTCGACAGATACATTGTGTTTATGGGCAAAGTCTGCAACGTTCTTGGATATAGTTATGTTTTCGTCAAATGGCAATTTGCTGGCGTCAATCATAACAGATGAAAAACCAAGTTCAATGGCGTGTTTACATGCATCAAAACTGCCCCCGTGATCAAGGTGCAGGGCAATTTTATCCGCGGGGGTTATCTTGGCACCCTGTATCATACCAATTAATATATCAGCGCCCATGTATTTTAGCGCAGATTCGGATACGGCCAGTATTATCGGGCTTTGTGTTATGTGGGCGGCGTCTAATATTGCACCCAATGTTTCCATATTATAAAAATTAAATGCAGGTACGGCATATTGACGTTTTATTGCGTCTGCGAAAATTTCATTTGTGTTCACCAGACCTAAATCAGAATATTTCATAAGTTTTCCTTTTATTGTCGTATGGAATTATAACATATATTTTTTATTTTTAGGTGATTTTTTGTGTTCGTTCGCTTGACAGTGATATTTTTTGTGGAAAAATAAAACTAAATCGGGGGCAGGGCAGAGAACTTGTAACACTACAAAGGGTAAAAAATGAAAAAGACTTTGTTTGCATTGATTGCGTTCGTTGGGTTGTCTGCTTGTGCAGGTTCTTATGATTATTACGAAGGCGGTGTTCGTTATTATCAAGATGGCGAAGATTGCATTTTCTATTCAAATGAATCGGGCTATCGTTATTCAAGTGATATTCGTTCGTTGGATACAGATAAAAAGATTGTTTATCGCAATACAAAATGTCGCGATTTGTATGCACGTGATAATATGAATCAACCATCACGTACAGAACGTCAGGTTTTGGCCCCTGCTGCAAAAAGCGCTTGTGCATGCCAGACAGGTTGTACAAAAACTAAAAAGTATGTTTTTGTAAAATAATAATTAACCCGCCGATTGGCGGGTGTTTTTATTTCGTTTTTTTCTTTTGAAACATATTTTCAATTTTCATACAAATTGTTACAAATGCGTCGATTATTGGTGATGGTGTATCAAATCGTTCTTGTTCACGACGTTGTGCATGACGTAATTTTGCCTCTGTGTTTCTGTCGAATTGTGCCTGAATTTCTTCGTCAGATTTGCTCATATCGATTTGATAAACGACTTCGTCTGGTCTTGTCATAATTTTTTCCTTTATTTTGCAACTATAACCATTGCAGTGCGTAATATTGTGTCGCCAAACATATATCCAGATTGCATTTCTTCGACTATAATGTTCGGGGCAGTGTTTTCACGTTCTATAACTTGAATCACGTTATGATATAACGGATTTAGCGGTTTATCTATCGATTCGATTTTTGTTATACCAATTTGGTCAAAAGCAGACTTTAATGCGCGTGCCATAGATTGAATGCCTGCGTCTTCTGGGTTATGCTTTAACGCAGCGTCAACCGCATCCATTACCGGCAATATTTTTTCGGCAACACCCATTGCGCGATTGCGGGCACGTGATTCTGCATCTAATGCGCCGCGACGGCGTGTGTTTTCCAGTTCCGCCGCAAGGCGCAAGTATTTGTCATTCATTTCCGCCAGTTGTTTAGTTAATTTTTCAACTTCTGGATTTGAAGATGCGGGTTGTGCTTCGTCTTGTGTCGGCGCATCTTCTATTGAAACTTCTTCTATTTTTACTTCTTTGTCTTCGTTCATACCTTAATCCGTTTTTTTATGTACTATAAAATTATTTTACACTTGTTATTATAGGTATGAAATCATCGCTTTTCAAGGATGCGCCACCAACTAATACGCCATCGACATTTGGTATGGACATTATTTCAGCCGCATTGTTGCCTTTGACAGATGCACCGTATAGTACAGGCGTTCCAGCAAGCCCCATATCTGATAGTGTGTTTGCGATTAATGTGTGTGCTTCTGCGATTTCTGTGCTTGTTGGGGTCAGGCCTGCGCCAATTGCCCAACGTGGCTCATAAGCGATGATGATTGGGGTGCTAACGTCCGACGGGACCGATTCGCGAACGCCCGATTCAATAACCGCCATTGTTTTGCCCGCTTGCTTTTCGTCCATAGTTTCGCCAACGCATATAATTGGAATTAACCCGTTTGATAGCGCAAGTTCTGCCTTGGAACGCACTGTTGAATTTGTGTCATTATGATACTGACGGCATTCGCTATGGCCGATGATTACGTATTTTGCCCCAGTCGCCGCAACCATTTGGGCCGATATTTCGCCGGTGTATGCGCCGTGTGTGTGGGTGCTGATGTCTTGGGCGCCAAGGGCGATTTTGCCAGAATCTGTACATAACATAGTAAATGGTACGCATAAAATAATAGTGTTGTTTGTTTCGATGTTTGATAAATCTTGAACCATTTTTTCAAGATTTTGTTTTGTGCCGTTCATTTTCCAGTTGCC
>JAZRSI010000050.1:0-8876 GCA_045651445.1 Candidatus Enterousia sp.
ATTTCACCCCCCTGCCCCTCTTTTTTTGCCTGCACCAGGAAGTTTTAACGAAGTGGCGTCATCCCTGCATTTCCCTTTTTTTGCCTGCACCACGAAGTTTTAACGAAGTGGTGTCATTCCTGCATTTCCCCCTTGTCATTCCTGCGAAGGCAGGAATAGGGTCTATGAAATTTTCTGCTTTTTCCAGTATTGAATATTGTTTTCAATATCTTCTGCTAAATCACGCCATTCTGGATTCATTGTTTCTATCAATCTATACTTCCATGCGCGTTTCCATTTCTTTAATTGTTTTTCACGTGCAATTGCATTATTTACATATTTATAATATTCAACATAACCAAGTTTATGAATATTTTTTTCTTTGGTGTACCCATCATCAAGCCCCATTTTATGTTCATACATTCTGCGCTCTATATCATTTGTTACACCGACATAAGTCGCTTTGGCTGGCTCATCAAATAAAATATAAACCCAAAAATGATAATCTTTCATAATATAACATACTAAAATGCTTATATAAACTTTTCAAGCCCTATTCCTGCCTGCGCAGGAATGACAAGTTTTTTAGCAAAAAATTGTTTATGCATTACCCCCTGCCCCACAAGGGGTCAGGTGATATTTGCAGGGATAAAAAATCCCCCAACCGGGGGATTTTTATTAGAGAGTTTTGAATGTTAGATTTATTAGCGAATAATCTGCCATTTTGGTGCACCACCAGCAACTGCAACCAATGCACATTCCACATCTGTAGCTTTACAAGCTTCCGGCATAATTGGAACAGCCCAACCACCATTCTGAGCAATTGATAAACCTTCCCCTGCTTTTGCTTGATAGTTATTTGGCAATGCTGTGATAGCTGTTTCATTTGCTTCTACACGACCAGCCAATGTTGTTACTTCAGAAGTTGCTGCTTTTTCTGCCAATGCTTCATTAACTGTTGTTGTATCTGCCTTTAGATCGATTTTACCTTCCAATTCATCTTTTGCATTTGCCAAGTTTTGTGCTGCAACAGCTGCAATACCTGTAGTTGCATTATTGATATCTGCAATCGCACCTTCATTTGCAGTTACACGACCATCCAATGCTGTATCTGCGCCTTGCAATGCTGTGATAGCTGTTTCATTTGCTTCTACACGACCTTCTAATGCACCAACATCCAAGTCTTCTATTTCTGCTTTTGTTGCATATGTTGTTTCTACTGTTGTCAAACGACCACCCAATGCTTCGTCAGCCGCTTTATATGCTGTGTCCATATTGGAGATAGTAGTTCCCATATTTGTAATATTTGTTTCTGCTGAAGTAACGCGTCCATCTAACGCTTGTAATTCAGCTGCTGCTGCTTTTGTTTCAACTGCTTCAGATACAGGTCTAATACTGTCATCAACGTACTTTACAGATGCGATATCTGCGCGGGCTGCTGATACTGCCATGATGGCAATCAATGATACTGTTAATATTTTTTTCATTTTGCTTTCCTTTCTTTTTTTGTTTTTTTGTTTCCTGTGTTCAATTTTTCAACTGAACATTTGTTGTTATTTTCTGACTGAATCCAAATCAATCAGATGTTTTTTAAATTCCTTCTTGCGTTCCTGAATCACCTTCGTCTGTGCCACGATTTATCAATTCCCAATAATACGTCGCCGTACCATCCGCAGCCGTCGCAGTCAGAACATATTTTCCGTCTGCTTCACTGGTTAATTCAGGAATTGTTAGTTTGTCTTCCAATTCTGTTTCCAATCCGTCAATTTTCGCCATATTTAATGCGCCGTCTGCAACCGCAGAATTCGTAACCGCATTGTCGGCTAATTTTCTATCCGTTATCGATTTATCCGCAATCATGGCATCAGTTATCGCGCCAACTGAAATCTTGCCATCTTCGGAAATCGTTACTGATTCAGAACCCTGTAATGTGGTTGAAATCGTACCGTCTGCCGCAATTTCAATAAAGCGCCCCGGCGTTAAACGATTTTGTTTTTGTAATAACGCTTCGTTAATATCCGCGGTTGGCGTATATATCGACAATGCTTCTGAAATCTGAACGGCAACACTATCATCACCCATCAAGGCCTTTAATTCTTCAATCTTGCGTGCGTTTTCTGCAACCGCTTCGTTTGAAACAATACCGCCTTCGGAAATGATACGATTATACAACGCCAAAACTTCTTGGTCTGTATATCCCTGGGCAGACAACAAAGAATCACTTATGGCGACTGCACGTGCGGCGGCTTCGGCCGCGACGGCTGCATCGATATAAGAAATCATTGTTGCATTTAACGCATCTTCGACACTTTCCAAATCATCCATCGTCAGGAATTCTTCGGACATAATTTCTGTGCCACCTTGTGAAATGGTCAACACACCATCATCAGAATAACTGATTGCAAATTCTTTGCCAGTTAATGCAACCAAATCTTTCTGTAATGTTTCAACATCAAATTCCAAAACTTCTATGCCGGTATCAAAATCCGCAACCTTGGTTTCAAGTTCGCTTATGCGCCCTTCTAATTCGGTTGTATCTGTCGCCGACTGTCCCGGTTTAATTGGCTGACTAACCGATACTTTGCCACTTGATTTTTCCAGATATTTACCCAACGACAAACGTGGGGTCGATGCCGCGCGCGTCGTAGAAACGCGTGTACCGGTACGGGTCCCAGACGATGTTGTTGTCATTGATGTCTTGGTACGTGTACCAGATGTCGCAGTATCTGTCTTAGTTGCGTCGCCCCCTGCCTTGGCAGATGTCGCACTGGTTGTACCGATATAAGTTCCACGCCCGCCCAACGAACGAACAGACGATGCACCAAATACCGGCGAAACTGCAACCGCACACAATATTGATATCAAAGATGTTCTTGTTATGGATTTCATCACTCTCTCTATGTCCATAATGATACCATATTTGCGAATCGGTTATTAAAAAAAATTTCTAAAAAATCCTAAATAAGCTCTTGACTTTTTAAAAAACCCCATATTTCTGCGCCATACAAAAGGCAATTTTTTTATAAAAAAATAAAAAAGATACGTTTTTGCGTATCTTTTTTTGTGATTACATATTTTACTATTCTATGCAAGCATATTTTTATTGTATTGGATATGTGTCCGCTATCTGAATGGAAACCCATTGTGCGCCCCCATCCGTAACATTTAACATCCAATTACCATTTGCCGCCGGCGCAGATAATTTTGTACCAAGCCCTGTTTCCAATTGCGTTTCAGAAACCCAATCCGTTGGCAATTCTGATTTAGTCGCAAATTTTTCATCCGCATCCGATTTAGTGTAATAATTTTGTAAATCAGCCTCTTGCCCGACCTGCAAAGCATCAATTGCGGCACGCAATTCTTCGATCTTGGTTTCTAAATCTGCAACCGCGTCTGCATCGGACAAATCGGTCAAGTCATAACTATCTTCGACACCATTTTGCGAGATAATCAAAACACCATTTTCATATTCAACACCAATCGTTTCACCCGATAACTCAGATATTTTATCCGACAATTCTGAAATTCTATCTGTCAACGCATCAACACGTTCCGTCAATTCAGAATTATCAACCGACCCAGATTGCCCCGGCTTAACAGAACTTACCGCGCCACCAGAAATAGATGCATTCTTGCCCAAATATCTTCCGATTGCCAAACGTGGGGTCGATGCCGTACGCGCACTAGCCGCACGATTATTCATACGCACAGAATTTATTGACGAATTTCCAACCGTCGTCGCACCACGCGCATTAGTTGCACTTTGGGTGCCGGCATAAGTTCCCGCCCCGCCCAATGTACGCACAGACGGTGCCGCCATCGCAGACGACGCCATAACCGCGCACAATGCACAGATTGCCGAAATTTTTAGTTTGTTTTTCATAAGTCCTCTCTCTTGTTCTTATGGTTTAACTATTAATTTAGAATTCGTAACGCAATCCCAATGATATCGAATTATCCAACACCATTCCAACATCTGTCTTGATATCGTATTCCGTTATGGCATCGTACATAAACTTGCGTTCATGTTCTGGGCCAACAAAGCCAGACAGACGATAACGCAAATCTAATACTAAATTATTGTCTAATTTATATGAATATCCAAACATTACACCCAACATTGGTGAAATACCACGTTCTGAATCATCACCGCCCGTAAAGAAGACACCTTGTAATTTTGTCTTTGGCAATGCAATACCTGCGCCCGCACCAACATACAAGCCATTTGAAAAATCATAATATCCATTTAACATCAAATATGGCACAGTCATCTTGAATGTAGTACCCGCATCTTCGTCTTCGAATTGACCGATTAAGCCACCTTCGATTTCAGCGCGCCAGAAATAATCAAATCTATATCCCGCAGACAGCGCACCACCGAACAAAATTTCTGAATAAGAATCATCTGATAATTCAGACGCGTTTGGCGCATCTGTCTTATTATCATTTTCCCACGATGTCAACCCCAACGCAACACGTCCACCAACATACCAACCTGTCTTGGCCTTGTCCGTATAATCATATGTAACCTTGTACGCGCCATCACGACCACGTGTAATATGACTTGGTGCCGCATCCGCAGCAGTTACGGTTAATGCGGACAAAACCGCCAAAGATACTAATTTTTTCATGATAAAAGTCCTCCAATTTTTTTCATATTATAACATAAAATTAAGCAAAAACCAAATCGTTTATAACATCTACTTAATTTGACAATAAAACTTATGTATGATAAAATACCACTAATAAACAAAGGACAAAAGTTATGAAAAAAATATTTTTGCTATTGCCTATATTAATGATGGCGGCATGCGTACGCGCCCCAGAAACCCTTGATGGTCAGCAGGTATTTTTTGCATTTGATTCTGCCGAAATTTCCAAGGAAGCAAAGAAAAATTTACGCGGTCAGGCGTTATATATGAAACAAAACCCCGACGTCAAGGTTACAATCCAAGGACGCTGCGACGAACGCGGTTCAACCGAATATAACTTGGCATTGGGTGCATTGCGCGCTGGCAACGCTGCACACGTAATCATTGGCGAAGGAATCGAACCAAAACGTATTAAAACTGTATCTTATGGCAAGGAAAATCCACTATACCCAGGGACTGGGGAAAAAGTTTGGGCAAAAAATCGAAACGCCACAACCGTTGTCCACTAAGGATAAAAATTCCATCCCCCGATTGGGGGATTTTTATTTGACCCGTAATAAAAATTTTACTATATTCCGATTATGGAAGAAAAGACAGCGATATCATTTGCAAACGTAGCCGCACAATATGACGGTTCACCCGAAATATTACGCGATGTTTCCTTTAACATCAGCAATGGTGGTTTTTATTTCTTGTCTGGCGCATCGGGCGCGGGTAAGACGACCTTGTTACGATTAATCTATCAATTACACAAACCATCACGTGGGCAAATCAAGTTATTTGGCAAGACAATTAATGATATCTCTCGGGACGAGATAACAAAAATTCGCCAAAAAATGGCAATCGTTTTCCAAGAATATTCTTTGCTTTCGCATCTAAGTGTATTTGACAACGTGGCCCTACCCCTGCGTGTTCGTGGCGTGCCAGAGGTTAAAATAAAAAAATTAGTATCCAAGGTTTTAGACTGGGTTGGATTGGGCAAATATTCTGATGCAAATCCAAAATCTTTATCTGGTGGGCAACAGCAACGTGTATCTGTTGCGCGCGCGATTATTGTTCAGCCATCTATTTTATTGGCGGACGAACCAACCGGGAATTTGGACGATGAAAACGCATCACGTCTGATGGAATTATTTGTACAGATGAACAAAATGTTTGGCACAACGATTATCCTTGCCACACATAGTCAAAAATTAATGGACACGTATAAATACCCAATTATTCGGGTAAAAGATGGCCGTGTAACATTTTCTGGCAAGGCGTCATTAACCGAATCGGCCCCTACCACACAAGACACTAAAAAAGTATGGCGCGGCCCCAAACCACAAAGTTATTTTACAGAACTATCCAAACAATTTGACGACATCGGGAACGCATAGAAAATGAAAAGACCAACTGTATTTTCACTGGTACGCGAACAATCAATGTTTATGACGGCAATTATGTCGTTACTAACATTTCTATCTGTCTTAACACTAGGGGTCGCATTATCGATTGGAACTGGGGTCTTGCGTTGGAACAACCAATGGGAATTATTCGCCACGGTTCAGACAACTGGGGATAAAAATATTGAATATGTACAAAGCATTATCAAAAACAATTCTGAAAAAATCGAATCGGCAACCAAGGTAACCACCCAACAAATGCAAGATCTATTATCACCATGGATATCTGGGGGAAATGTTTTAAAGAATTACCTGCCACAAATGTGGGAAATAAAATTCAAAACAAAGGCCGACATGGTTGAAATCGGCAAAAAGATGTCAGAAAACGCGCGTTTTCTTACCCACGCCAGCGCACTTAAAACTTCGACATCCGCGGGCTGGAAAATGATATTAATGGCATCATTAATATTAACCCTGACTTTGGGGGCAATTGGGGTATGTATATCATACATTGCACAAAACACGGCAATGTTACACAAACGCGAACTTGAAATACTGAATCAAATTGGGGCATCTGACAGGTTTATCGTGCGACAAATGCAAACAATCGTTGGCAAAATAAGCGTCGCCGCCACAGGCATTGGATTTATCGCCGCATTACCATTTATACTAATGATATTATCAACGGCTAAATCTGCCCGTGTTGGGCTAATGGCAATGATTGGATTATCTGGCTTTGGTTGGATATGTCTGATACTGTTACCGATTATAATTATAATGTTTGCGATTGGCGTTACGAACAAAACAACCATCAAGATATTAAAAAACAGCTAATGATAAAAAAAGTTATAACCCCATCATTTTTAATACTAAGCTGCTTTTTAATTGGCGGTATGCTTTTCAAATCTTCTGCGCCACGAAAATGTGGTACCATACATCCAAACGACAGCATATTTGTATTAACGGGCGACGAACGCAGAATCCCATTTGCCCTAAGAAAAATGCGCGAATACCCAAACGCAGATTTATACATAATTGGCGCAGGCGCCCAAGGTCAATTGGATATTGCACGCCCCGCGATAATTGAATCAAAATCAAAATCAACATATCAAAACGCCTTGGCAATAAAAGAAATCGCACAAAACAAGGAACTAAATCGATTGGTTATTATAACAACCGAAGACCATATGAACCGTGCAAAATATTTAGTACAGTCAGAATTACCCGAAACACAAATAATTGAATGTCCTGCGATATTAACTGGTATGCCACCGGCAAAGCGTCTTGAACGTTGGACCACAGAATATATAAAATTCATCGTTACAATGCTGGGGATAAAAGAAAGTTAAAAACACACAAAAAAAAGGAAAGAAACATATGTTAAGAACAATCATTTTTAAAATTGTACTTGGATTATATTTTACGGTCTGGTCGCCACTATTGTTAATCGGATTGGTTTCAAAAAAATTATCCCGTAAATTTGTTTTTGCAGACGCGGCGGGCGTACTGGTTTTGGCCCGATTGATATGCGGGATAAAATACAACGTACATTATCCACAAACCGAAGAAGATGGGGTTCCTGCAATGCCCGATGGAAACAAGCGCATTGATGGCAAATCCATAGTTGCAGCAAAACATATGTCCATATTGGAAATCGCCATTATATCCAAAGTAATGCCAAACACATTTTTCATCATGAAACGTGAATTATTGTGGATACCAATTTATGGTTGGGCATTCTGGCGTTGTGGAATGCTGGGGGTGAATCGCGCCCGCGGAAAAACCAACATGACAAAATTATCTGACGACGTTGAAAAACGCGTACTTGACGGATACACACTTGTCATCTTTCCCGAAGGCACGCGCGCGAAACCTGGCGAACGCATACCATTGAAACGCGGCCTGCTGTTATTGGCATATAAATTAAAATTACCAATTCAACCAGTTGGCACAGACGCAGGATTATATTGGCCAAAACGCGGCAAAATGCATTCTGGTACTGCAAACGTATGGTTTGAACCATTATTACCATGCAACGCATCACTGGACGAAATAAGCGACGCAATTAATCGCCACAGCGCATAATAACAAACAAAAAAACACCCCGACATTTTGTCGGGGCGTTTTTTATTTATAAAATTACCACTTTTGAAACTGCGCTTTGCAACCCATTGAGCCGCCCGTCCCCGCCGCATCAATCAAGAAGGACAATACCGCACCAATACCGAACAGTAAAACGAACCCAACCAACAATCCGATACCCTTTTTCTTAACATCTTCCATTTTTACTTCACCAGCAGAAATAAATCCGTATGCCCATCCCGCGATAGAGAATCCAGCACCGATAAACGCCAATGTACGCAAGGTTCCCAACAAACCACCCAGTTTTGCAACCAAATTACACAAACCTTCATTCGCCGCAAACGCAGGTGCAGCACTAGCCATCAATGCAATCAAAGCAAAGTTAATTTTATTTGTAATCTTTTTCATATTTTCCCCTTTTATGTAAAAACCTTTATAATATTGATTTTATCATAAACAGACATTAAATTCAAATGAATTCTGCGAACAAATCAGCATACCTTTTACCCCCTTTTTTTGCCCGCACCACGAAGTTTTAACAAAGTGGTGTTATCCCTGCGCAGGAATGACAAGTTTTTTTCAGATTAGCGAAAAAAATAAATTAGAATGATTTAGATATGCAGAAAACCGATGGCGTAGTGTACAGAAGTTACATGAGTTGCCAGAACCAAACTACGTGATTAGCGGAAAATAAAAGATAATGGGCTAGATACAAGTGGGGCCGACAACGTAGTGTACAAACCCTACATGAGTTGTCGGCTCGGCTTGTAGATATGCC
>JAZRSI010000051.1:0-2351 GCA_045651445.1 Candidatus Enterousia sp.
TCTTCCTAAGACCGCTTGGCCTCCGACTTCCAAATAAAAACTGACGTTCCAAATTCAGTTCTGTAATACCCATATCATCCATGATTTTTGACATAGATTCAACGGTTGCACGAAAAGACATTTTTATCCCTTTTTGTTTTAATTATCTATCTCGCATTTATTAAATTTTACCATAATCAGCGTCATTGTCAAGGTACAGGGTCGTATCCAAACCCGCCACCTGGTCTGCACCTAGAAATACGATTGAGCCCCATTTTTATACCACGCACAACGCCATATTTTTCAATTGCTTGTTTTGTATATTCACTGCATGTTGGTGTAAATCTGCATGCGTTCCGTCCACCGATAATCGGTGATATTGCACATTGGTAGATATGAACCATACAGATTGCGAATTTTTTAAGCATTGATTTCTTGTTTGTTTAAGTAATGTAACGCCTTACGCATGGCGGTACGACCGGATTCACGGTCTGCGTTTAAAATATCGCGTCGAATAACAAAAATATAATCCCAGTCATTACGCAACAAATTTTCGTTAAATGCAATCCAGTCACGTATTAATCTTTTTGCACGATTTCTGTCAACGGCGTGTTTAAAACTTTTTTTTGTAACGATTAATCCATATCTGGCATCATCTGGATATTTTGCAGTCTTGGCACGTATTAAAAAATATGCACAACGTGCAGTCGGGTCGTTTTCACCCGCCAGAAAGTCAGAATGATTTTTTATAGTATCTCTTATCATAATGTGGCTATATTACCACAATATACAATAAATCAAATAAATTTGTGGGCACGCCTTGATTTTTTGCATATCGTGATTTATAGTTCAAAAAAATCAATATTTTATATGGGGTTTGATTATGTATAACTGGTTGATGAAGTTTTTTTCTGCGGACATGGCGATTGACTTGGGGACCGCAAACACATTGATTTATGTCAAGGGGCGTGGAATTGTTTTAAACGAACCATCTGTGGTGGCCGTATCTGAAAATCGTTTAATTGGACGCAAGGAAATTTTGGCTGTTGGAACAGAAGCGAAACAAATGTTCGGTCGTACACCTGGCACGATATCTGCTGTACGTCCATTGCGTGATGGTGTTATTGCAGACTTTGAAGTTGCCGAAGAAATGATTAAATACTTTATTCGCAAGGTTCATCATCGCAGTCCATTGGCGGCACCATTGATTATTATTTGTGTGCCATCTTGTGCAACCCAGGTGGAACGTCGTGCTATCCAAGAAGCGGCTGATGCTGCTGGTGCACGCAAGGTATATATTGTCGAAGAATCAACTGCTGCTGCGATTGGTGCAGGTTTGCCAGTTGAAAAGCCTGTTGGTTCAATGGTTTTGGATATTGGTGGTGGTACAACAGAAGTTGCAGTTATGTCATTGGGTGGCATTGTTTATTCAAATGCTGTACGTACTGCTGGCGATCAGATGGACGTTGATATTATCGACTTTGTACGCAAATCCAAGAATTTATTGATTGGTGAAAATACTGCCGAAGAAATCAAGAAAAGAATCGGTAATGCAATTCCTCCAAAAGATAAAGACAAAGAATTAACAATGAAGATAAAGGGTCGTGACTTGATGTCCGGCACCCCAAGGGAAGCGGTTGTTACAGAATCTCAAATCGCATCTGCATTGGCACAAACAGTATCAAAAATTGTAAACACTGTTCGTCAGGCATTGGAATTAACACCACCAGAATTATCTGCTGACATTGCAGACTTTGGTATTGCGATGACAGGTGGTGGTTCATTGTTGCGTGGTTTGGATACTGCGATTCGTATGGCAACTGGTTTGCCTGTGTTCTTGGTTGATAACCCATTGGCATGTGTTGGATGTGGCTGTGGTAAAATGTTATCGAAGCTGGACAAGAACGATCTCGTTTTGCAAACAATGTATTAATAATAAAAAAGCCGGCTTTTACCGGGTTTTTTTATATCTTTCTGATGCTAAATTCACATCCGCAATAATTCTGGCGATAAAATTCTGATTCACGGTTTATTTGAACACGCAGACCTTCGTCCCATTTGACAGGTATATATTTAATATCATCACAAACATTTTGTGCAGATGTGTCCACCTGTGATTGACTTTTGTGGCGGGATACACCCAGAACACTTGCAATCGCATTGTATCCATTTTCGCGTGCAAATTTTACAGCACGACGAAATCTGTATTCAAGTCGGATCGTAGCCATGTCGTTCTGTGAGCCAAGGAGTTGACTGCCTTATTTGTCTTCCTAAGACCGCTTGGCCTCCGACTTGGATACACCCAGAACACTTGCAATCGCATTGTATCCATTTTCGCGTGCAAATTTTACAGCACGACGAAATCTGTATTC
>JAZRSI010000052.1:0-3652 GCA_045651445.1 Candidatus Enterousia sp.
TGGCTGATATTACCGCACGTGCAAAACAGTTTATGCCTTTTGCGGCCCTGCGTGGGTACTATGCGATGGTGCTGGCTAAGAATCGGGTGGTTGAACCCAGACGAGAATTGATTGGCGATGCCGCAGAACGGCTGTCCCGGAAACTTGCGCTGGTTAAAAAGGGCATGATGATAACAGTTCGCTTTTACCGGACCGATGCCTATGACACCATAACAGGCCTGGTCACCCGCATAGACCCCGAATACCGATACATCACCATAGTCAAAACCAAAATCCCACTTGATGATATTACCGAAGTATCCAGCCCCGAAATCCCAGATGGGGAATTGTTGGGTTCTTAAATAATCTTATCTCTAACCAATCTCCTGCATAATCCTATCTGTTTCAAGTAATACGGTTATGATTTTTTCATAATGCTCTACTTCGTCCACCGATAATTCACGCCCTTTGCGGTCTTTTAGATATTTTTGTGCAGGCTGATAGCCACCGATATAAAATTCCCAAGCTGATTTTGGAATATTATCAAAATACTGCGTTTTATTGATATAAACACGACCATTGTCATATACTGGCTTATCAACAACATAATTGCCACCCATAGGGAATGAAACATTTGATTGTGGAATGTCGGTCATTAAATGCAATTTTCGTAATTGTTCGCCATATTTACGATAATGTTCAAATTTGTCTTTGTTTTCTGGGTATGGTATGCGTGGAAAATCAATCTTTAAGAATTCACGATATTTTTCACGATACGATGGACTGTGCAAAACACCATAAATATAGTCAAATATAGATTCCGGTGTTGTTTGCCCAACCTTGGATTCTATTTCACGAACAATTTGCGGATTTAAATTCGGTGTCTTTTCATCATTGGCGTATATGTAAAGAGGAAATATATAGGTTTGATCGCCAATATAATGTTTATCTGCAATATATTGTGTTACAAACACCGATATTCTTTTATTTGACCTTGGTAAACATAACGCAAAATTTTTATTTAACATACATTGTAAGATAGAAAATCTTGGGTATGCTATCAGACTGCGTTTGTCGGTATAATATGTATACCGAATATCAAAAGGTCTGTATGCTATATTTGTTGTTTTATTTGGATTGTAATCGTTGCTTTGTAAATTGTTTTGAACATCTTTTAAAACCCAGTCTCTACCATCTTTATTTATTTTATATTTGGTCCTTATCTGTTCTAATGACATCTGTTGAAAATCTTTTATTATGTTTAGTATAGTTTCTTTTTCAAACTGTATAGCAATGAAATCATTTTGTGTTTCAACACCAGTCGTGTCGGATCTGAATATATCTTTAATATAAAAACCCTTATCATACTTAGATCT
Source organism: Candidatus Enterousia sp. (assembly GCA_045651445.1). GTDB lineage: Bacteria > Pseudomonadota > Alphaproteobacteria > Rs-D84 > Rs-D84 > Enterousia. The sequence continues at coordinate 1,356 of JAZRSI010000052.1, forward strand.
CACCGAAAAATCTTTCGGGGTAAAGAAATAATACGGATCAATTGGTTTTAGTGGCGTAAATCCTGAATTTTGCAAACTATGTTCTGTCAGAAAATAGTATTTGATATTACGTTTCCCGTATAAATCACAATAATATACATCTGCCAATTTTTTGCTTTTACTTGTTTTTATGAAGATGTTTATAGAAACACCCGTTCTTATGTCAAACACGTTTTCATCTTTTGTGCCATCTGGTGCTGTTTCGTGTGTGCGCGAATTACCATGCAAATTGACAATATAAATCTTATCAAACGATTCCATTAAACTTCTACGTATTTGTCGGTGTGTGACACCATCTAAGAAACTGTTATTTGAGATATATGCCAATACACCATTGCCATTCTTTTCAATATAATGTTGTCCAAGCGCGATGAATTTTATATAGTCGTCATCCAAATTGAGTTTTTTCTCATTCAATCCTATTTTGTATTTCGCTATCAATTCCTTTGCAAAATCGTTTGTGTTTGCACTGGACACCGAATATGGTGGATTACCCAATACGCACATAACTGGAACATTTTGTTTAATATTATTGGCTTCTTTTGCTTCGTCCGATAACCATTGTGCTGCCCAAAGTGTCTGTGTATCTGGATCAGCTTCTTCTAGTGAATTTGTTAGATAAATACCCACACGATTATTACTGTTTAATATAGCGGAGTTGCGTCCAATTTGTGCCAACTCTGTATCAAACAAATTATCCTGGCGGAAAATTTTGTCATTTATTCTTGCTTCGCCTTGAATATAGCCAGTCTCACGCAACACTAAATCTAATTTCAAATGTGCCATAGTATATGACGACATCATAATTTCAAATCCATGCATGCGTGGCAATAAATCGTTTTCTACATAACTTGGCCAAATGCCGGCATTATTCTTAAATTTGTCATGAACATAATTAACTGCTGTTGCTAAAAACGTTCCTGTACCTGTTGCAGGATCAAGTAATTGCACGCGATGAAATTCTTTTTCAACTGGTTTTAGTGCACCTTGTATTTTAATTTTTTTAGTAATTTTTGATTTGTCTGCTAGACCATCTGGTAGTTCAAAGTCTGTTTTTAATATATTGTCCACAGCACGAACAATATAATCAACTACAGGTTGTGGTGTGTAGTAAACTCCACGCATTTTGCGCAATGATTTATCATATTTGCTTAAAAATGTTTCGTAAAAGTGAATGATTGGGTCAGACGTTTTTGTTTTCCTGCCAAAGTCTTTCAAAATATCAGCAATATCTGTATAACTAAATATCTCGGCCAAACTATCAACAGACCATATAATTCGTTCATCAATATCATTTCCGGCAATATAATCAAACATTTTTCGCAGGAAGGGTACTGACTTTGGTATTAGTGTCGCTGCTTCTTGTCGACTAAACCTGTCCAATGTTTTATCGTGCAGTCTTGCTACAAACATACCATACGCAACAGTCTGAGCATAAATATCTGCAAACTCAGTTTCTGTCATTGTACGAATAAGAATCTTTCTGAATGATTCCAATTGATTGTGTAGAGATTGATTTCCTGACTGCTCGGCCAGCGCATTTTTTATCACATCCGCAATTAAACGTGCTTTTCCGGCCATTAATTCTGCTAGTTTTGATGGGGATTTAATAGTAGCGCTTTTAACTGTATAAAAGTCGCTTAATAAATCGACCAATGCCTGAAAGTTATCTGGTGTAGGTGTAATGTTTTTACCGTCAAAATCCGCAATTCTAATTCTTGTAATCTCATGTCCATCCTTGAAAAATCTAAATTCAAGATAATCTGTATATATAAGATTGGGCAGAGCATCAAGATATCGATTTTTTTGTTCTACTTCTCGATCAGATAAATTATCTAGACGGTTAATACCGATATCTTTCGCCTCTGCAAAACCGATCGTGTTTTCTTTGTGTCGTATTAGAAAATCAGGCGCACCAAATGTTCCACGTGCGGGTTCATTGATAGCGGTTATATTGCTAGCAACGGATTCGAACAGCTTTTTAAGTGCAGGTCTATATGAATGCTCCTTGGCAACTCCTGTATTAAATTCTCGTATAACTTCTGTTAGATATTGCGAAACATATTGTGTGCCCATGACTGCCGAACCCTAAATTAGTGTAGTTGATAAGTGTAATTGTACAGGAAAAGACCTTTTTTTCAATAAATAAAATATTAGAATATTGTTCTGTGTTGCTCTTCGGCAGTCATGGGCACACAATATGTTTCGCAATATCTAACAGAAGTTATACGAGAATTTAATACAGGAGTTGCCAAGGA
>JAZRSI010000053.1:0-15232 GCA_045651445.1 Candidatus Enterousia sp.
GGGGTGGAAATCTGAAAAAAATGCCTTGACGCAAAGGGTAGAGATTGATGGTCGGCGGGTAATTTTGGCAAAACCGCAAACATTTATGAACAATAGTGGTCTTGCGGTGTTGGCGTTAATGACTTTTTACAAGATTCCATTGGAAAATCTGGTTGTGATTCACGATGATATGGATATTCCGGTTGGAAATTGCCGCGAAAAAGTCGGGGGTGGCAGTGCGGGTCATAATGGTATAAAATCAATTGATGCGAATGTGGGAAATGAATATCGCCGTGTCAGGATTGGAATTGGTCATCCGCGTGATTTTGGTTTGCCGATTTCACCCGCAGATTGGGTTTTGGGACGTTTTTCTGATGAACAACAAAGGCAGATAAATCAGGCGCTTGATGAAATAAAGTTGTTTTAAAAAAACGTTCCATTTGGAACGTTTTTTATTCGGATTGGGCCTCTTGGGTTGGATTATAATTAATTGTCCAAGATGTAACATCTATTGTTTTGCCATCTTTGTTAATAGTAGCCCCTGATGTGCTGTCCTTGGTAACCTGAATATTATTATTGATAATGTTATATTTTGTACCGTTTGCTGGGTTGGTTGTATAACCATCTTCGTCCACCTTGATAAAGTCGCCACTACATTTAATTGTATTATCCTCAGGTGTATCAACCACGCCGTTGCAGTATAAGATATATTCGTCTGTTTCGACAACTGGTACCATATTGTTGTCGTTAGATGGGGCGCAAACATCGGTAAATTTAAGTGCACCATCTGTTGCATAGGTGTTTGTTATAGTGGTTAGGGGGCTGTCCACTTTATCAGCGCAACAGAATGTATAGCCGTTATCCGTGTATTGAAATTTATTATCTTTTGCACAGCAGTCGGTCTGTCCGGTGCCATCAAATGTGTATATATCTTGTGTGCGTAATGGGCAGTACTTCCCAAAAGAAGTAAAGTAGTCTTCATTTACACATGAACCATCGTGAAATCTAAGTCCTGCGCCGCAAGTTGTGTCTTTGCAACTGTTGGTATTGGTATTCCGTGCAAACCATGATAATAGGGTTTCTTCGTTGCTATCGGTGTTCTCGATTATTATTGAATTTGAATCGATAGGTTCTTTGTCGCAATGCCCCCAGATTTGTTCGGTTAATCTGCATTTTGCACATTCGATGCTGTTATTGTTGCTGCCGCAATAATTATCGGTGATTCTACACCAATCGTATAGGGTCGTATTATCATATCCAAGTAGGGCTCTATACGGGGTTGTATAACCATCGTTGCTGTTATAGCGATTGCGGTCCGCATCTTTCATAATACTTTCAATTGTTTCATCGCCGGCATTCGCAATACAGTCGTAAACTTCGTCCCAGCATGCAGAACGATTAATGATTGATTTGCGGTTAATGGACGTTTCAATGTTTTCACATAATCCAAAATTGCCGATAATTGATGTACAGGCCTGAACAATACAGTTTTTTCCAACTTCACGGCATGTTTTAATAATGGTTTCGTATGTTTTTGTTTGAACAATTGTATCAACACCTGTTTTCCAATCTTCGCCACCACCAATTGTTTCCAGTAATGCGGTACAGGCGGTTTTTACATCTGTGCACATTGCGTTAACCGTCGTGTCGGCAGATACACCAAATATTGATAATGCACGCGCATCAAATTCAGAAATCGAATCGTATGCGTTATCCAAACATTGTGTCGTCAAGGTGGTACAGGATTGGCGAACTTCTTCGAGTTTGGATTCTTGGGCCAGTTTTATTTGCGCCAAGGCGTCTTCAAGAAATTCCGTCCATACGTAATCGGCAATATCCTGGCAATGTTCCATGGCGGGTTCCAAGAATTTTTTCTTGGAATTTAAAAATAATACAAAAGATTCATTCCCAGACATAGTTTGCCATTTTTTACCATTTTCTGGGCGGGTAATCAGGTATTTAAGATTTGCTAAATCCGTGGTCAAGAACGCTTCGCCAGTTGATGGGTCGATGTATCGTCCCGTCATATCTAAACACTGTTCCATGTTTTTGCCACATACCGTTGTGTCGGTTAGCATAGTTATCATTTTCTTTTTACAGGTCAATATATCGTCCGAATTACGTTTTTGATGAATGTCCAAACGTGATATGTCAAGTAACGCACTGCTTTCAAGTAGTTGTGTGCGCGCCTGTTCGGTTTGGGTTTCGTACGATTTTGCAACCGTGGTACAATCTTGTTCTATCATTACTTGGTATCCACCTTCGGCAATGGATAATTCTTCGGCCGTGCAAACTTCCATCGCCATTTCACGACATACGGGCAGCGCCGCCGAGTAAAGTTCAGTGCCGCTTTTCGTTGTGGTGGATGCACCCAACATCGAATCGATGCTGTCAAATGCCGCATCGGTATTCAAGGACAAAGATATCGCATTAAGACCTTGGTCCAGTTCGCTATTGTCAAAACTGGTATTTAATTTTTTTGAAATTTCATCCAACATTTGTTTAGATGTTGATTTGTCTTCTGATGCGTAGAATGCCAATTCACCTTCGGTTGCTTGATTAAGGACAGCAGCGTCTTCGGCATCCATACTGACCGTAAGCAGGTGTTGGCTGAAATCCAATAATTTATCTTCGACCTGGGCCAATTGTTTTTTTGCACCATCAAATTCATTCATTCGACTAGAACACGCGCAGCGACGTAATTGGCTATCCTTGTTGGCACAGAATTCATCCATACAATTATAGAATACTTCGCGACATTTTTTATAATCACGTGAAATTATATCGTTCGCAGTTGGGGTGGCTGTGCCACTGCGGGCCATAATTGCCGCACGTGAAATACGTTGATTGTTTGTTCTTGTTATGTTCTGTGTTGTGGGGTGTATTTCACGTAGATTTGTGGCGCCAATATTGCCAGTCCGTGAAATCGTTGCACCGCGCGAATTAGTTGTGCTTGGTGTATTTTGTGTCGCGGGTGTTGTTCGAATCGTATTGCGCTTGATTATGTTTTGTGTGGGACGATTTTGTACACGTTGCGTTATCGCACGGGCAGGCGTCTGAATCCGCTGTGTTGTGGCGGTTCGTGTGTTGTTGGTTGGGGTACGTTCCTTGGTCGGGGATGCTTTTGTTTCTGTTGATGTGATACGTGATACATTTCCCGTTTTGGTCGTAGTAGATGATTTTTCAGGTGCAGATGTTTTTTGTCGCAAAGTTTGTTGAACCGAACTTGTTGTGCCAATGCGACGGGTTGCCGCACGTGCAATATCATCAGCGTCATCAGCAGATGCCGCCTGAAATACAAGCGGTGCAAGCAAAATCGCTAAAAATAGTCGCAGTTCCTTCATTCCTTTGATTGGATGTTAGCAAATTTGTGAATTTTTGGGCAAGCAAAAAACATATCATATTACATTTTTTTGATATGTTTTTATGCAATTCCAAATAATGTTTACATTAAACCAAATGAAGATATGTAATTAAATGATATACCCATGATAAAATTACTGCCATAAACATCGACACCACGGGCACGTGCCAAACGATATTGGATATAAGGACCCATCGTTAAATCACCCCACAAGTTTGTGTCAAAACGTACAATTGCACTGAAATCGCGTTCTAAATCAGTCGCAACATAATCGGAATAACTTAGGTATTCGCGGTAATATCCGTTGGTTGATAATTTTACGCCTTCGCGGATTGCGTATTCTAAACGCCAACCGATTTCAGCGGCTAATTTACTGGTCTTTTCGTTTGAATATGTGAAATCATATTCATACACACCCGTTAAATATAGGCTTTTTATAATTGCGTTATCAAATAGTGAAATACCAGCATTTCCACGAACAAGATTCTGACGTGGGGTTCCACCGGTTGTTACAAATTCTGTATCGTATGCGGCACGTACAGTTGGACCAAATTTAAAACCGGCTGTTTCCCAACAGGCATATGATAAATTACTGGATAATAAAATATCATCTGCGTTTTCACTGACCGTAGCGGGCTTGTCATATGGTTTTAATTTTGTTTCGCCATATTCCATAAATAGACTATTTTCCCATTCAAGGCGATTTTTGTTATATAATAATGCCGTATCAAATACGCCTTTGATAAAGTCTTGGCTATCTGCCTTTAATGCAGATATGGGGGAATCTTGGTATTCTTGGGCGTGTTGAACATCCGTCTTTGACCATTCCAAACCAATACGACGTATATCCAATTTTAGTGTTGTGGCATCCGTTTCGCTGGCAAAAGCAGAAAATGGCAAAATGAAAATTAGTGATAAATATAAGACGTTTTTCAATTCCTTCCCCTTTTTTTTATTCATATAAAAAATACATCAAGAAAATTTAAAATCAAGGATTAAAAACTTATTTCCAAATACGCAAATTTCCATCATCGTTCGCATACTTCCACCCAGAATCACGCAGTGCAATTGTAAAGTCGCCACGCTTGGATTTAGGAATACTTAATTGCGCAGTGTTCCCAGATAGCTTATTCGTTCCCAAATCAATACCTATATCGCGGGCAATTTTGTTTAATTGAATCCAGTCTAGTAATGGTTGTCGCATATTTACATTTACAATGAAATTATCAACGACTGTTCCATCAGGCAACCAATTATTAACGTTATTCGTTTTTAGCCAATCGTATGCCATATTCGCATTTAACGTCATAGATATTGTTGCAGAATACATAGTGTCAGATGTTTTTTCACCAGTAATACTGGATTGGGCAATTAAATTTGCCAAATCTGCAGATTTAGAATTCTTGACGGCATCCTGCAGGGCGGATACGTCTGCATATTGCCGCAGCACATCGGTGATTATTTGTCGGCGCGCCTCGTCAAAAGCGATGTTTTTTGCGTTCGCTGCGGTGTCGCTGGTGATGCTGACGGATGCGCTGCCGGATAGGTTAGTGGCAAATGCCGGCAAAATTGCCGACATTAATATGCACGTAAAAACAATTCTTATTCTTTTTAACATTTTCTTAGAACTTTGCGTTTATTCCAATGCGAACACCCAAGGATTTAAAGAACGAATCGATTTCACCTGAATCTTTGCATACCCAACCTGGGCATTCTTCTTCAAGGGCGACGATATTTAATGCAATTGGGTCGCCTGTTTCAGGGTTCAACATATCTTCTTCGGTTAAACCATTACTTTCCCATTGGGATAATAGCGCATTGTATGCCCCCATATAGTAGTCTTCGTTAAGATATGTTGTGGCATCCGCACCAGAAACCGTATAGTAATCATATGTTACGCCAATCGATAATGCAACAGAATTAGTAATCGCAGTTGACCAATTTGCGCCCATTCCAATGTGGAACGCGTCGCCAATGCCGGCTTTGTCTTCCACCGATTTTGGATGTTCCCAGTCAAAGCGGTATGGTTGGTCGCCCGTTGCCGTATATGACGGTAACCCCAGTTCAATGTGGGCATTTACTTTGTTGTTTATGTTGATGTCATATAACATATCCAATGCGATATATGGCCCAGACCATTCAACCTCGTATTTATGCGAGATGTTTTGTTGGTCATAGTAATATGTGTTACCTGTATCTACAAATTCATATCCACTGGGGATTCTGATTTCGTCATCGATAGATATTGAACCATCCCCATTTGTGTCTTCGCGGGTAACCAATAACTGTCTGCCTGCGGCGTCATAGAATATCAATACAGGGTCGCATTGTGTTTCGCCACCTTCGTTGATACATCCCCCAGAACCAGAAAATGTGTCAACCGCCAGGCCGTGATTGTTATGTGTTTCAAGTTCATATTTTAAATAGCGCCATCCGATGGACGGTGTGATTTTTACTTTTCCCCATTTAATGAAGTCTGTTAAACCAAAACCACCATTAAATTCCATCATAGAACCGTCTTGGGCGGTGCCGATTGACAAAGCATGTCCCAACTGATCGCCCAATGAACCGTCAACAACACCGTCTTCGTCTTCGTCGATTACCCATTCCGTGATAAAGTAGCCGCCATTGGAGATGTCATCGTCAATCATTGTCGAATCGCCAGATTGCATACCGTATTTAAAACCAGCCATAACTTGCATGGGGGTATTGCCAACATTAAATACATAGCCCGCATTAATGTCAAAAACATTCCAATCTATGTTGTCATAATGCAAGATAGAACCCGAATTTTTCATTTCAAATTGCCACATTGACGTCTGATGCGAAATGCCCGCATCAAGGTAAAATCCCAGACGATCTGATGTATTCGATGGGGTAGGGGCCTTTTTTTGTTGTTGGGTGCGGCCCTGGGGGCGTGCGGATGTGTTGTTACGATTCATTGTATATCCGGAATTTGCATATTGATTACGGTTATATGCACTCATCCCACTGTCGGAATAATTTGATGTTCGTGTTCGTTGTGAATATGATTGCTGGGAATAATTTGCCTGGGGCGATTGATAGCCGCCCGTATAGTATGTTCCCGCGGCATTTGCGACAAATGGTGTGGCAAATACTAATGAACAATTCATCAGAATCTTTGATAGTTTTTTCATATTTTAACCTTTCCTTGTTTATTATGGTAATGATTTTATCATAAAAAAGGTTGAAAAACAATTACCAAGTTGTAAGAATAGTGAAAGTTACTTGATTGCGACCATGGCGGAATTGGTAGACGCGCAGCACTAAGGATGCTGTAGGGAAACCTGTGGGGGTTCGATTCCCCCTGGTCGCACCAGATTTAAAAAAATCCCCTGTTTGGGGGATTTTGTTTTTAAGGTGGGATGACAAATACTACGGAATTATAACGCCAATAAATTGTTACCGATATTTTGGGGTTATTTACTTTCGTTGGCGGGTTTTATTTCTACGCATCCTTCTGTGGTCCATTTTTTACCAACTTCACAGGCGCTGGTAATGCATTGTCTATATGTACCCGCGTCTAGTATTTGCCAGCATTGTGCATCGGCGGTTGTTTTTGTTTTGCCAAGTCCGTATAACATATCGGTTTTGCTTAATCGAATGCCGGGTTCACATTTGAACGTTTTGTCGGAGAAAAGTTCCCCCGCCGAACATTTTACGCATACGCCATATGTATTGATACCATATGCCTTGGTACCATCGCCGCATGGTATGCAATTTGTTGATGCATCGGATTCAAAGGCCTTGGTGTTATCGGCACAAACTTGGATGCGGCAATTGCCATTGGGACCAACAATCCATTTGTGTGTTGCGCTATCAAACGTTCGGTTGTCGTTTGTATTGCATTTTGCCAATGCGGTTACATCGCATTTGTTTGCGTCAATTAATTCACATGCGGTTTTTGCGGCATTTGGTTTATACCCCGGCATACAAAGAAGGGTTTCGGTCCTTGCGCGACTATTTGCATAAATAATGTAATCTTGTTTGTCAGCTCCTTTATATTGTGTGCATTGTATTAACATCGGGACAATCATTACACCGTGTTCTACAAATCTTGTAACCACGGGTAGTCTATCCCATTCGTCATACTTTTCGGGCGCATTGCCCGATGAAAACATCGTTATATCTGTTTCTATATTGGTTGATGTGGAGGTTGCCATTGTTATACCACCAGCATTCGCAAGCGCTTCGGGGGAATCGTGATTGCATTCATATGCGGTAAGTGTTGATGTCGGTACGCATGTTTTTTTTGATGTGGAATATGTATAACCGTCCTTGCAAACATAAAAACAATTTTCTTCTTCGGATATAAAGTTTTTGGGACGATAATATCGGGTATAGGTATAGTTCCAACCGTTCTCATTGGCGTGGCATTCAAGTTGCGTTGGACATAAATACATTCCCGTATCAGATAGGTATTTATATGGGAATAATCCAACAATTCCCCATGAATTAGATTGTGTTCCGTGTTCAGTGCCGGTGGCCTTGCCCAAACCACCCGCAATAATATATGGTTTCAGGTTGGCATTTACGGCTTCGCTACGTTTTTCGCTTGCTGGTTTTTCAAAACCATACCCCTTTTTCCCAACTTCTTCGCCAACAGCAATATATGCAAACGCGTTTGTGCAAAGAAATACTGATGATAGTGCAAGTAAAAGCTTCCTCATTTTTTATCCCCCGTTTTTTATGAATAAACCGCCACAGAAATGGCGGTCGGGGGGTTAGCAGTCGCTTTAACGTTGACCCTGTGATCTTTCGGTTGCCCGTGTTGTATACATCATCAGCCCCCCGACCAGTTACATAGGTCAAAGGGATAAAAAACGGCGCAAACGCACCGATGTTTCAAATGCATAACGGACGCATTTGCACCGGTTAAAGCGGGCTTGCTACGGCCCCGAACAAAACATTTCTGTTCGTTCTTGATTGAATATTATTGAATTTTGAAAAATAATGCAATTGTTTTATTTGTGCGGGGTGGCAATTTTTTTGTCTTTGTGGGGTTATTTGCGGATTGCCCAATATAATGCCCATAACCATCCAATTATCGACCAGCCAAATAACCAACTGCCCAGACGGACGGCGTGCATGTCGGGTTTACCCTTGCCATTTTGGCGCGCAATCCATGATGGCGCCAATATTACACCAATCAATAGCATCGCGCATGCGACATATTTTATACATAATATAATATCAATCCCGTACATTTTATTATATATAAAAGGGGGCGTTTTGTTGCCCCCCTTGATTCCTTCGGTCGGATTATAGACCATATTTTGCATTGTTGTCCAGTTCTTCTTCAATACGAATCAGTTGATTGTATTTCGCCATACGGTCTGTGCGCGACATGGAACCTGTTTTAATCTGGCCTGCATTTGTTGCAACAGCCAAGTCCGCAATTGTGGTGTCTTCGGTTTCGCCACTGCGGTGTGAAATTATTACGCCGTAATTTGCATCTTGGGCCATTTTTATTGCGCGCAATGTTTCGGTTAAGGAACCAATTTGATTTACTTTTATCAAAATTGCATTCGCAACGCCGTTGGCGATTCCGCGTTCAAGACGTGATGGATTTGTTACAAATAAATCGTCCCCGACCAATTGGCATTTATCGCCAATCTTTTCAGTCAGTTTTTTCCAGCCATCCCAGTCTTCTTCGGCCAAGGCGTCTTCGATTGAAATAATTGGATATTTGCTAATCAGATTTTCATAGAATTCAATCATTTCATCTGACGTTAATTTTTTGCCTTCGAAATTATAAATGCCATCAGAATAGAATTCAGATGACGCAACGTCTAACCCGATTGAAACCTGTGTGCCTGGTTCATATCCTGCGGAACGTATTGCCGTAACAATTGTGTCCAACGCTTCGGCACAGGAATTAAAGTTTGGTGCAAAACCACCTTCGTCGCCAACGTTTGTGGAATTGCCACCTTTCTTTAATATGGACTTTAAATGATGGAAAATTTCAGAACCCATACGAATCGCTTCGACTTCGGATTTTGCGCCGTTTGGAATAATCATAAATTCTTGGGCGTCAAGGCCGTTATCTGCGTGTGCGCCACCGTTGATAATGTTCATCATTGGACGCGGTAATACACATGGGTTTGCATTGCCATAAACGTCGGCAATGTATTTATATAAAGGAATGTGCTTCGCGTTTGCCGCGGCATGTGCCAATGCCATAGATACCGCCAAGATTGCGTTCGCACCAAGTTTGTCTTTGTTTGGTGTGCCGTCCAAGGCCAACATCTTTTCATCAAGTTCAGTTTGCAGGCTTGCGTCCATACCAATTAATGCAGGGGCAATAATTTCATTTACGTTGCGAACCGCAGTTAATACGCCTTTGCCCATGTACGAATTGCCGCCATCGCGCAATTCTAATGCTTCGAATGTCCCCGTAGATGCACCAGATGGAACCGCCGCGCGTCCAAATGCGCCACCCGATAATTCTATGTCGCATTCGATTGTCGGATTACCACGACTGTCCATAATCTGACGTGCATGTATTTTTTTGATTTCAAACATACTTTTTTCTCCTTGCAATATTAATAATGAAAATAATTAATTTTCGTCCTTGCCTTGTAAAAACGAAACGTGCCATAATATAATCATATTTACGATGGGAAGAAAATAAAAAAATGATGAAAAAGTTAATTTCTTTGTTGGGTTGCTTGTTGCCATTTGGTGCAGGCGCCGTGAATGTTTATCCAATATCTGGTAATGTTGTCTCTACGAGTCAGGATGCTTGGACGGATGCAATGCAGGAAAATTTACCAATCGTTATTTCGACGACAGCGCCTGGGGGCGATTCGCCTGTGGTGGGGTTGTTGGCTGAAAATGGATTTGCGATTGAAAATATATACGCGGGGATTCAGACACCTGGTGGGGCCCCAAGAAATTTGTATGTATTAAATGTATCAAATGGACCGTTTTCAATTGTGGCAAAAAATGATGTGTCCATTAATTCAATGTTACAGGTTTTGAACGGATTCGCCTTGGATATTATGAGCGAGGATGCAGAAAACGCGGTGCCGTTTAATTTGACAATTGGTAATGATGTTACTGGGGATGGGATTATTGTGGGGGCAACTACGGATAGAACTGCCCGTTTGAATATAGAGGATATCGTAAACTTGTCAATCAAGGGTAATGTTTATGCGTATGGAAATATGCAAGTAAAGGCAGAAAATATTTCTGCTAAATCGATGAATGTTAGCGGTTCTGTGTTTTATATGGATGCATCGAATTCTGCAACATTTAGTAACGTTGTTTATAATGGCATGGTGGCAACGGATTTTGCCAATATTTCGGCTGGGGCCGGTGGTATTTCTGCGACAAATATTCAAAACAATGGCGCAGGTGTATTGGCGCTGGCGTCGAATGGTGGGACTATTAATATAACAAATAATCTGGAAAATAATGGTTTACAGTTAAATGTTAATGATGGCAATCTTGTCGTTGGTGGCGCAATTGTGAATACGTCCAATGGTACTTTGAATTTGGTCGGAATTGATAGTTTGAATGTAACAGGGAATTTCATTAATAGCGGAAATTTGTACGCGAATATCGCAGGGCAGGCCGTTCTTGGCAATGGTTTGGATACTTCTGGGGCGGCGAATAATCGGGTTGTACAGATTACAACTGGTGGACTTGATTTGGGTACGGCAAATGCCTTGGTTAATAATTTGAATAATATGGATATTGTTATAAAGACCGATGATTTTTCAGTTGGTTCTATAACAAATGGTACGTCTGGGAATGCAAATGCGAATTTGTCAGTTGATGTAACAAATAATGTGGTTGTGGATACACTTGTTAATCAGGCCGGAACATTGGATATTGATGCGGGGGCCTTGACCGTGAACGATACGGTTACTGCGGGTGCACAGACGACCACAATAATTGACGCAGATAATGCAATTGCTATAAATGCAGGTGTAAATAATGCGGGCAATATGTCCCTGAACGCAGCAAGTGTTACAATGGCTGGGGCGGTTAATACGGGAAGGTTGGATGTTATAACTTCTGTTGATACGGGAAATGTTGTTTTGTCTGGTGTTATGACAAATAATGCAGGTGATACATCTATCCGTGGAAAGGTTGTTGATGCAAGTGCTGCGCAGATTGTGAACAATGGGGGTGAAACCACTATTACTGCGGGGATGCTGACGTTGGGCGGCTTGAATGTTAGTGATGGCGTTGCGAATGTTTATGCAGATGGCGTGGTGTCAACTGGGACAGATATTGTTGTTGGAAAATTGCAAAATGGTGAATATGTTCGTTCTGGTGAACTGAATTTTGGACCAAATGTTTATGGCCTAAGTGCCGTTGGGGCGATTCGTATTGCAGGTGATTTGAATGTAGCTAATGCAAGCGCAGCGGGGCTTGGGAACGTTAATGTTTCAAATGTTGGTGTTACGCCGTTTATTGTTTCTTCGGAAAGTTTGAATGTAGGTGGCGATATTAATGTCGCAAGCGAATCGGATGTTGCTTATCAAATTCAAGTAAAGTCAGATACAATTTCAATTGGTGGTGATGTTGATGTTAATGGGCAAAATGCTTATGCCTTGTTGGGTGATGATAATACAGATGATTTAACCGTCGCGGGGAATTTTGGCGCAGAAAATTCGGCGGTATTGGAAACTTATTCTGATGACGTTACCGTTGGTTCAATGATTGGTGATGGTAAATATTTGGTCCATGGAAATGCAATAACCGTTACAGATGGCGATTTGAATTTGGTGGCAAATGTTTATATGGATGGAACCAATGCAGATTCAGGCTTGGTTATCAAGGATTCTAATGATTTTACAATTACAAATGTTGCCGAAAGTGGGGACGTTTCTGTGGCAGATGTTTCGATTAGTGGTGGTAAAAAGTTAACTATAAATTCCAAAAATAATATTGTAACGTCTGATGTTGTTAATCGCGGAACATTGGATATGGATGCGGGTAATCGAATCGCGTTTGGGGCGGTTGAAAATTATTCCGATTTAAATGTGGCTGCGGATGCTATCTTGGGTGGTGCGGTAACGAACACAGGAAATTTTTATGTTGATACAACAGGGGCTGTGTTATTGGATTCTGTTGATAATTCTGCGTCTTTTGTGGTTGCAGACTTGGATGATTTAAATCAAGTTTTGGGGGCGGCGGAAAGTATTTCTGTGGCGGGTAATATTGTAAATACCGCTGGAAATATGGAATTAAATGCCGGGGCTATTTTTGCGGATTCTTTGATTGTGTCTGGTGGAAATGTTGAAGTTTCTGCGGATTCATTGGCACTGCGGAACAAGATTGATGTCGAAGGTGATTTAACCCAAGGTGGTTCGTCGGGGGTACTGGATATTTATTCTGGTAAAGTATCGGCGGATTCTATTTTGGTTTCTGGTAATTTTATCGCGGGTACGGGTTCCAGTGTTTATGATATTAATTCGTCTGTTGTAATTGGTCAGAATTTGGAAAATGTTGGCGGAATTACATTTGATGTTGATGGAAATATGGCTGTGTCAGGGGATGTTACAAACGAAGGCAATTTGACAGTTAGTGCGAATGGCGTAAAGTTTGATTCGTTTGTGAATAATTCTGGGGTTTCTGATATTAATTCTGGGGCTGGAATCTTTGAATTGGGCGCCTTGAAGATGAATTCTGGTAATTTGATATTACGCGGTAGTTCTATGAATGTTGATACTGCGATAGATACCAATTCAATTTTATATCAGAATTACAAAGGTGATTTATTTGTAAATGATATTAACATAATGTCAAATGATTATACTATAACAACACCTAACTTTACGGTTGGTGGCATAAGCCAGCGTGGTCGCTTGGTTGTTAATTCCAGTGATATTATGGTAAATGGTTTTGTAGGTGCGAATGATTTGCGATTTATTGCAAATGATGCGCGTAATTGGATGAATGTAAAAGTAACGGGCGATCTTGCCGGGGCGGTTGATTTTATTGGCCTGGAAAAGATGTCTGTTGGTGGTAATTATACTTTTGGTGCGGGAAGTGTTATAAATGCTGCGATTTTACCGTATGCAATTGGTGGAACAATTGATTCTACGGATATTAATTATTGGGCCCAGGTTTCTTTACCCGAAGGAAATGCACCGGTACAGATTGTAAAGCCTGATAATGCAATTCCAATGATTAATGTTGGTGGTGTCTTTACTGCGGGAACGGCATACACTGGGGATGAAATAAATGGTGCGGCGTTGGCAAATGGGCAAATTGGAATTAGTTTGTTTGATGCGGTTGATACGGGAACGGCGATATGGTTCTTGCACGCCAATGGTGGGGTTCAAGATATGGGGCAGATTGAAAAACTGCGTAATTTGGATGTTCAGTTCTGTAATGCGGATGGTTCGTTGTGCTATAATTATCTGGAATCGTTGACGGCGCACAATGAATCCGAAGAAGATTTGCCGGCGTATATTTCTGTACGTGATGATGATTTGTATATCGTATTTGATCCGCGTTTTGGTGGGCCTGTATTGCTACAAGACAACACGGTTCAGCAGATTGTTGCACGTGATGAAAATCATACCAAGGGCGAATTAACCGCGGCGGGTGCGTTGGATAATATGGTCTTTGGTCGCGCACATGATATGAAGTTCTATAACAAAACCCCGATAGAGGTTATTCCGTTGATTTTCGATGGTACAAATATGGAAACGTTGGCGAACGAATTGTACAATCGTTTGGAAAACTATAACATAGATAGAAATCCAACATCACTTGCGAATTTCAGCAGATTAAATCAGGTTCGTGAAGTAGAACAATTGGCGGGCGCGATTGTTTTGAATGAACATACGACATTCCGTTCTTTTGAAGATAGAATGTTTGATGAATTTATTTGGAATCGCAATCGTCAGTTAAAGAAGGCTTGGTTGGATGTTGATTATGGAATGTTTACACAAAATGTTTTGGCGGACGATCACGCAGATGGTAATCGCCTAAGCATTTCTGGTGGGTTTGACTGGCAAGAATCAAATACATTGTTGTTGGGATTAACGGGACGGGTTACACACACTTCGTCCAAGGTTCGTGATTCTATGGATTTAAGTTATGCAGACGTTGTTGAAACGGGGCGGGTCAGCATTGATACAACGGATACAAATATTGGTTTGGGCGGATATTTGATGAAGACCCTTGGGGACAAGGCGCGCGTTTATGGAAATGCATTCTTGGATATTCATGTCTTGGATGTAAACCGTAGCCAGAATTTTGTTGAAACAATTGATGGTGATGGTGTGGCGTTTAGTTTGATTTCCGAATGGGGATTGATGCACGATATCTTGAATCAGTATATTGTTGGAAACGTTTATGCACGTTTGGGGTATAATTCTGGATTTTCCGTTACAGAAAAGGTTTCTGGCGAAGATTATATGAAGATGGAATCTGATGGGTATTTTGTATTAACGCCTGGGTATTCGTTAATCGCACAGAAGCGTATTTATCCATCTGCCTGGTTCCAGATACGTCCATATGCGTCGGTTGGCATTGAATATGACCTGTTGGGGGCGCCGGATTCATTGGATTATAAATATATCAGCGCGGATAGATTTACCAAGTATGATATTGATATAGATCCAATGTGGGCGAACATAGGCGGTGGTATTGAATTCTTGTCTGCCCACGGTGTGCAATTTGGTGTGGATTACAGATATCAGTATAATTCTGCAATTCAGTTGCATAATATCAAGGTTTCAGGTTCATATCGTTTTTAAAAATCCCCCGTTTGGGGGATTTTTTATGTGGTGTATCCATTCTATTTTGTCATTCTGTGGTCGGATCCCGGAACCCAGGTTTTGTGCGTTCTCGCACACTAATAAAGTATGGTAAATTTTATAGACCCTATCCCTGCCT
>JAZRSI010000054.1:0-9367 GCA_045651445.1 Candidatus Enterousia sp.
AACATATCTTGTAAAAAAACAAATGTGAAATTACCACTACCCCGGCACCTTCGTGCCACCCCTTCGCCAGCGAAGGGGATTAACCCGACACACACAGGGGGGTGGCAGGAAAAATTTGCAAAATATATTTGTCATTCCTGCGAAGGCAGGAACAGAGACTATACAGTGCGAAGTGAAACGGAGCGAAATTTACCACTACCCCGGCACCTTCGTGCCACCCCTTCGCCAGCGAAGGGGATTAACCCGCCCCACAGGGGGACAGGAGAAATTTGCAGGATATATTTGTTATAAATATTTAAGAAAAAATCCCCCAAATGGGGGATTTTTTTACATCATACCCGGCATTGCACCACCCATTTGTGGGGTGCTTGGTTTTTCTTCTGGGATTTCTGTCATTACGGCGCCAGTTGTCAACATTACGCCCGCTGTACTTGCCGCAGCAGCAATAGCTGTTTTTACAACCTTGGCTGGGTCAATAATACCAGCCGCCATCATATCGACATATTCACCCGTTTGCGCGTTATAGCCAAAATTATAATCGGCAGATTCCATAACCTTGCCCACAACAATTTCACCAGAAACGCCCGCGTTTTCCGCAATTTGGGCACAAGGGGCAATAATCGCACGACGAACAATGTCAATTCCAACATTTTGATCCGTGTTCGCACCATGTAAATTTTCCAACGCGTGGGTTGCACGAACCAATGCAATTCCACCGCCTGCAACGATACCTTCGGCAACCGCGGCACGGGTCGCAGCCAATGCGTCATCAACACGGTCTTTCTTTTCTTTTACTTCGACTTCGGTCATGCCGCCAACCTTGATAACGGCGACACCACCAACCAATTTTGCCAATCTTTCTGATAATTTTTCGCGATCATAATCGCTGGTTGTTGCGGCAATAGATGCCCGTATTTCATCAGCACGTGCGGCAATTGCGTTCTTGTCCCCCGCCCCATGCGCCAATAGGGTTGAATCCTTGGATACGACGACTTTCTTGGCACTGCCCAAGACCGCAGGTGTGATGTTTTCAAATGTCATACCCATATCGTCAGATATAACTGTTGCGCCAGTTACAATCGCAATATCTTTTAACATTTCTTTGCGTCTATCACCAAAACCAGGAGCCTTGACCGCACATACCTTTAACCCGCCACGCAGGCGATTCAATACCAATGTGGCAAGCGCTTCGGATTCGACATCTTCGGCAATAATTAACAATGGTTTTCCAGATTGGGCAATTGGTTCCAAAATTGGCAACAGGGCCTGCAAGCCTGTAATTTTCTTTTCAGAAACCAAAATTTGTGCGCCATCCAATTCCGCCAACATTTTTTCACTATTTGTTACAAAGTATGGCGACATAAAGCCTTGGTCAAACTGCATACCTTCGACGACATCAATTTCTGTTTCCAAGCCCTTGGCTTCTTCGACGGTGATAACACCTTCTTTGCCAACGCGTGCCATTGCATTTGCGATTTTTTCACCAATGTCAGAATCTGAATTCGCAGAAATTGTCGCAACTTGGGCAATTTCAGATGAATCTTTGACAGGTCTGGCGTGCGCATCAATATCTGCAATAACAACGCTTGTTGCCATATCAATTCCGCGTTTTACATCCATTGGATTCATACCCGCCGCGATTACACGACGACCTTCGCGAATTAATTTTTGCGCCAAAACGGTCGCAGTTGTTGTGCCATCGCCCGCGTCATCGCCCGCTTTCTTGGCAACTTCTTGGACCATACGCGCGCCAATGTTTTCCGCTGGGTCTTTTAATGAGACAGCCTTGGCAACGGTAACACCGTCCTTGGTTGCGACAGGCGCACCATAAGATTTTTCAATGACAACTGTGCGTCCCTTGGGGCCCATAGTGATTTTTACCGCGTTCGCCAATTTATCAACGCCAGATGCTAATTTTTCTGTGTCAAAAACAATATCTTTTGCCATTTATTTTCGTCCTTTGATTTTAATTATTGCAAAATTCCCAAAATGTCTGTTTCTTTTATCAATATATAATCGCGACCATCTAATTTTATTTCGTTCGCACTTGATGCCCATTTCGCAAACATTACATCGTCGCCAATCTTGACAGTTACAGGAATTAATTTTTCACCAATATATGCGCCATCGCCAACCGCAACAACACGTCCGCGTGATGGTTTTTCCTTGGCATTATCGGGGATTATTATTCCGCCCGCTGTTTTATTTTCTTCTTCGATTCTTTCCAGCAGGACATAATTGTGTAATGGTTTAAACATTAATATACTCCTTTGATAAACCTGTACGACTGATATAGTCTAAAAAATGTTGATTTCAAGTCTGTATTTTAATATCCTGAAACAGAAAAACAAGGGGAATAAAAATATGTATGATAAAAATAACGTGTTTGCAAAAATGATACGTGGGGAAATTCCAACAAATAAAGTATGTGAAACTGATTATGCAATGTCTTTTTATGATATTAATCCTATGTTTGAAAAACATGTACTTGTTATACCAAAGGGTGAATATAAAAACATTTTGGATTTTACAAAAAACGCAACCCCAGAAGAACAAATCGATTTCTGGAATTGTTTCGCACAAACCGCTGAAAAATTAGGCATAGATTGTGAATTTAATTGTCTGGCGAATGCAGGGGCAAATGCACCGTTTGTTAAGCAATCTGTATTTCATTTTCATTTACATTTAGTCGCAGGTGAAAAAACAGGCGCATTCAAGAAAATGATAAATGAAATCGGACAATGATATGAGAATAAATGTTCGTGTTATTCCACGTGCCAAAATAAATCGGGTTGAAATTCAATCCGATGGTGTTGTGCGTGTGCATACAACCACCGCACCAACAGATGGCAAGGCAACCGCAGATGTAATAAAAATGCTGGCGGAACATTATGATGTCCCAAAAACCAGCATCAAATTAATACGTGGCGCAACATCGCGCGACAAGGTTTTTGAATTCTAGTAATTCAAAACCTTATCCATTAATTCTTCGGGTGTGTTCGCCGTATGCAGGTTATAATCCTGGGGGCGGACAAAAAAGCCCGATTTTTTCATATGTATTATCAGACGGCCAAATGGCGCCCAGAAGTATTCTGTGTTCATGAAAAATACAGGTTTCTTGGTTTCACCAATTTGTTGCATAGTCATAACGTCCGTTAATTCATTAAGCGTACCCGTTCCACCCGGCAGAATAATAAAGCCATCAGACAAATCAAACATGCGCTGCTTGCGTTCATTAACGCCATCTACAACTTCGAATTGTTGTAAATTCTTGTGCATTGGTTCTTGCTTGGCCAGAACGTCATGTGTCGAAACCCCAGTTACATGTCCGCCATTATTTAATGCAGCCGTCGCAACCGTCCCCATCAGACCAACATCGCCACCACCAAATACCAATCGAATACCATTTTTTGCCAACATTTCGCCAATCTTGGCCGCATCACGTGCATACGCAGGATTGTTGCCCAACTGATGACCACAATACACTGCAACTGATTTTAATTTACCTGCCATTTTATTTTTCCTTTATTTTTTTAAATTATATCATAAAATACCACAACAATGAATGAAAAGTTTTCAGATTTTGTTCGCAATTTTTCCGATGCGCCTATCGCTGTTGCAGTCAGCGGTGGGGTGGATTCTGTGTGCTTGTTACACTGGTTGGTAAATACAGGATTAAATATTGTTGCGTTGCATGTTAATCATCATTTAAGACCGTCCGCAGATATCGAAGAACAATATGTTTATGATTTGTGCAAAAAACTTAATATACCATGTCATATCTTTCATTGGACTGGCGAAAAGCCAAATTCTGGACTGCAAGCCGCAGCGCGTGATGCACGGTATAAAATGATGACAGATTGGTGTCATGAAAATGATGTTGGAATTTTAATGGTCGCACATCAAGCAGATGATCAAATTGAAACTTTTTTAATGAACTTGGCACGTGGTAGTGGGTTGACTGGGGTATCGGCAATAAGAAAAATTTCTTATCGTGATGGTATAAAAATCGTTCGGCCGTTGTTGGAAACGTTTAGAAAAGAACTGATTAAATATTGCGATAAAAATAATATCAAATATTTTTCAGATGAAATGAACGATGATGAAAATTATACGCGCGTAAAAATTCGCAAAAACCGACATCTATTGGCCGAAAAACTGGGAATCACAGATACACGAATTTTGTTAGCCATAGAAAATCTGGGGCGGGCCCGTGATGCGCTGGATACAGATATTATGGGACGCGTAAAATCTGTGATGTATGATGGATATGCGTTGTTTGCAGATTCTTTTCTATTTGACGTGCCGCCCCATATTGGTTTAAAGTGTTTGGGCGTTTTAATTCAAACTATCGGGGGGAATGATTATCAACCGCGCTTGAATTCGCTGACATTTGCACTAGATAAACTAACATCAGATTGTAAATTTACGCTGGGGCATTGTACGTTGCGACGGTTCAAAAATCAGATTCTTATCGTACAGGAAGGTTCTAAAACAAGTATCAGGAAGAAAAATGAAAAAATTAAAAGACTTCAAAAACAAAAAGAACAATCAAAATAATATGGGCTGTAAACGTGATGGCAGTTCTTGGTTTTTAATCATATTTGGGGCACTGTTTGTTGCGATGATTGGACGCGTATTTTTGTCCGATGGCACAATGCCAAATGCGTCAATTGCGCCAAACGCACAGAATATTAATGTTTCCAAGCCAATCGAATTATCTTTTTCGGATGTATTACGTCGTGCGCCAGAAATAAAAACAATGAAGATAAACGGAAACGATGCGTCGGGGGTCTTGGCCGATGGAACCAAGTACAAGGCGACTATTACTTATGACCCAGAAATGCTGAGTAAATTATCAGACGCGGGTACCGCAATAACAATTGATACGTCCAAGGGTTGGTTTGAAAGTGTTGCTTCGTTTGCGCCGTTGGCGTTGACATTGTTGTTTATTTTCTGGATTTTACGTGGGTTTCGTCGTGGTGGCGCCGCAGGTGGTATTAGCCGTAGTCTGATTGGGCAAAACCCAACAAAAATCGCCACAGGAAAACCAAAAACAACTTTTAAAGATGTTGCTGGCATCGATTCAGAAAAGCAAGAATTGTCCGAAATTGTGGATTTCTTGAAAAACAAAGATAAATATAAAGCGTTGGGCGCACGTGTACCACGTGGTGTACTGTTGTCTGGGCAACCGGGAACAGGTAAAACATTATTGGCGCGCGCAATCGCAGGTGAAGCAAATGTTCCGTTCTTTGCGGCATCGGGGTCCGATTTTTCAGGAATTATCGTTGGACTTGGGGTGGCAAAAATAAAAGAAATATTCGAAATGGCAAAACGCAATGCGCCGTGTATCTTGTTTATCGACGAAATCGATGCAATCGGTCAGAAGCGTTCCACGCATTCTTATAATGACCAAGATCGTGAACAGACTTTGAATCAATTATTAATTGAAATGGATGGATTCGCAAACGACACCGGTATTATCGTTATAGGCGCGACAAATCGTGTTGATATGTTGGATGCGGCTTTGTTGCGTCCAGGGCGCTTTGACCGCCAGGTTTATATCGAATTGCCAGATATGGCCGGACGTCGTGAAATATTGGATTTATATGCCAAGAAGGTTAAGATTGGCGAAACCGTCAATTTACAAGATTTAGCACGTGGGACAACCGGATTTTCGGGGGCAGACTTGGAAAACCTGCTTAACGAAGCGGCATTGCACGCGGTTCGTAATGGACGCGAAGAAATATCTTGTGATGACGTAGAAGAAGCACGTGATAAAATTATTATGGGACCACGCAAAATCCGAAAAATGCGCCCAGAAGATATCAAACTAACCGCATATCACGAGGCAGGACACGCATTTGTTAGCCTGATGTATGCAGATATTACAGACCCGATTCACAAGGCAACAATTATTCCACGCGGGCGGGCGTTGGGTATGGTACAGCATCTGCCGATTGATGACAAGGTTTCAATGACATTGGCAGAAGTGCGCGCAAACCTGTCTATTGCACTGGCGGGTCGTGGTGCCGAAGAAATATTCTTTGGCGCGGATAAAATAACAACTGGGGCAGAAAGCGATATCGCAATGGCAACAAGACTTGCCAGATATTCAATCACAACTGCGGGGCTGTCTAAAAAAGTCGGATTGCCTGCGATTAATCAAGTCGGCACGTTTGGAACACGTGGGGCATTGGAAAATGCGTCTGAAAAGACTGCAGAATTGGTTGACGCGGAAATCAAGGCGTGGTTGGATGCGGCACACGCAGATGCAATTAAGCACCTGACTAAAAACAAAAAGACAGTTGAAAAATTGGCAAATGAATTGCTGAGCCGCGAAACATTAACAGGTGAAGAAATTCGCGAAATTGTCTTTGGCACAAAAAAAGCATCTAAAAAATCTGAAAAAAACGTACAGAAAAAAGATACTAAAAGACGCGTAAATGGAACAAAAACTGCAAAACAGTAAATTTGAATTGATTCAAATGCCACCACAGAATACACAATCTGTGATATTGTCTGTGGGGGATGAATGCGTTGTTTTTGATCCGTGGGGGCGTGCCGAAGATTGGATTAATATTCTTGATAGTCGCGGTTTAAAATTGCGCGCCATTTATGTAACACATGGACATCCAGACCATATCGCAGCCGCACCGGCATTGGCAACAAAATATAACGTCCCGTGGTATCTGCATAGCGGGGATTTTAGATTGGTTGGATGGGGTAATGGATTGTTGGAATATTTTGGGTTGCCAACAATCACTATTAACGATAAAAGACCAGCCGCATTACCAATTGAACAAATAGAAATACTACCAGGCGTAATGATGGAAGTAATCGAAACCCCAGGGCACACCCCCGGTGGTGTTGCTTATAATTTTCCAAATGAAAAAATAATTATTATTGGCGATACCCTATTCCAAGATAGCGTCGGCAGATTTGATTTACCAGGTGGTGATAAAAAAATGCTGATGCAATCAATTTCAAAATTATATAAATTAAACCTGGACGAAGATACAGAAGTTGTTCATGGGCACGGTATGGCGACAGATATTGCTTGGTTGAAAGAAAACAACCCTTATTTCCACAACTAATATGCGGCAATACAAACCCGAAAACCCCTAGTTTTGTCAATACAAGAACCTTTTCCTAAATGCGGTATTAAGATTGCAAGATTAAATAAAAGAAGTTATAATATATACTGTCTTAACATTAAGACATGTTAACCCTTGATAAAGGAGAAAAAAGAGATGAGAGGACTAACAAACTTTGTTCTTATACCATTGACATTTATCGGCGCCTTGAACTGGGGGCTGGTTGGTATCTTTGGTTTTGACTTGGTTGCGTGGTTGTTCGGGCCGGCAACATTAGCCAGCAATATTGTATATGCGATAATCGGTATCGCTGCATTAGTATGGCTGATATGGATGTTTATCGACCGTCCTGTTACACGCAACGATCGTTAAGCGTTCACAAAAGTTTCATGTCCACGCCCCACAAGAATATTCGGGGCGTTTTTATTTGGACTTGTCATTTTGTAATGAATCAAATATTTTAAATTTTGTATTCCAAAATTCTATGCGCGCAGGTTCTACGTCGTATTCTTTTGATGCGGCGTCAACGCCATATTCGCCCGCGAATTTTAATATCTGTATCATCTGGGCAGGCGTCTTTGCCGTACGTTTACATTTTCGTGTTGAATTAGCCATATCAACGCCAGTATCCGCAAAATGCTGTTCGCGTATCCATGTATATAATGTTGACGGATCTATCTTATATTTGCGCGCAACAAAGTTTTTGCTGCTTGTCTTTAATTCTTCTAGGGCAGCAGCCTTGAGTTCGGGAGAATACTTTGCCCGCGAACCATCAGATGAATTTCTATATCTTATCATCCAATTTCTTATTGCTGATTCACTGGTCCCGTATTTAGCATGGGTCGCAACGCAACCATATTTTTCGCAGAAATCCAAAATTTCCAATATTTGTGTTAAAGAGTATTCCATTTGTTTTGTCCTTTGCTTCTATATTAACACAACTATTATTTTTGTCAAGACCGTTGTAAAAAAACAAATGCCCCGTTTGGGGGCAATTATTTTATTTCAAATAAAAGGTTATTGTTGATACAACACGGACTTTCTTGTTTATGGCCTGACGTTCATTAGAAGACCAACTGTCCGTAGGATCACGGGATTCAATACTGAACACACCCTGGTTGGCACTTTTTATTTTGCCTAATTTCGCATCTGCGTCCTTGGCAAACTGTTCGCCGGCGGCGGTGGCGTTTTTGGTCGCCTGCTCTATCATTGATATTTTGATATCGTTCAAGCCATTGAATATGTATATGGGGCCCGCATAATCTTCGGTTATTGTTATGCCACGACGAACCAATTCACCCATACGACGCGATACATTGTCCACCAATCCAACATTATTCGAACGAACCATTACACCGGTATCAATAACATAACGACCGTCGTTCTGCTGACCTTTTAATTCAGAATCAGAATAACCGGCATACTTATCGCGAACCTGAACACGAAGATTTTGAATTTCAGATTCTTTAAAGCCCGCTTCTTGTAAGAACTGATGAATTTGTGCAATGTCGTTATCAATTCTGCGCTGTAATTCTGATAAATCACCGCCAACACCGTTTATCTTGATATTCCAGACCGCTGTATCCGCAACAACATCACGTTCCGCCAAGCCCTTGACTGTTACGGTACGGCTGGACAATGCACGATAAACGCCGTTGCCAACAAAATATCCACCCAGCGCAATCCCCAGTGCCAACACACAAACCCAAATACCAGATAATGATTTTACTTTGTCCGTTATTTTCATTTTAATTTCCCCTTTGTTTATTTTTTAAAACAGCAACATTATCGCAAGTGGTGCAAATATTGCCGTCAATAATCCAGATAAAACAATCGCAAGACTGCTTAATGCCCCTTCTATCGGTCCCATTTGCATGGCCTTGGTCGTGCCGGCCGCATGTGATGCGTTACCAATTGCAAGACCGCGTGATATCGCGTTACGTAATCCTATTCTGCGACAAATTATATCACTTATCGATGCGCCAAGCAAGCCGGTTACTATAACCGCAGATACCGTCAATGCGACAACACCGCCTAATTTTTCTGTTATCCCTATTGCAATTGCGGTCGTTACGGATATCGACACCAACGAACGCGCAATTATATCACCCAAGCCAAAAAATATACATATCAAGCATACTGACAAGACCGAACATATAACCCCCAGTAATATCGCAAACAATATCGGAAACGCATGCCGACGCAATAGTGGTAACTGCCTGTACATAGGGACCGCAAACGATACAGTTAAAGGAACCAGAAGATATGTT
>JAZRSI010000055.1:0-11712 GCA_045651445.1 Candidatus Enterousia sp.
CACCATTTGGCTCAATCGCATCAGTTCAGTTGTTAAACGGTATGGCGCCAAAGAACGTCCCAGAATTTTGGAAAATATTAAATGAAGTAAAGTACTAACTTGCTGTTTCAATTTCCGCTAATATCTCGTTCAACAACGGGCCTAAATCAAGCGCTTGTTGCGCGTTTTTTTTTGTCCCGCATAAAAACGGGTGCCTGTGTAAAACATGAACGCTACATAAAATTAATTGGGTTTACATCAATTTTTACACGAATATTCGCGGGCTGTTTAACCTTGCTTAGCCAATGTGTAACAATCGGTTGCAATTTAGAATTACGCCCCCCCGCAATCAAGAAACGCATACGATACCAATTTCTTATTTGATAAATCTGTGCGGATATTGGGCCCATTATTCGACCGCCGTTTAATGTGGGGGCCGCCGCTGCCAAATCTGCGCAATATCGTTGCAAGACAGCTTCTTTTTCGCCTTCGACAATAACGGCGATTAGTTGCCCATATGGTGGCATTTGTGCCACACGTCGTGCCGACATGTCCATTTCCATAAACGTGTCCCTATCGGCCGTACAAATTGCGTTTATAACGGGATGTTCGGGTTGATAGGTTTGTAACAAGACCTGGCCGGGGTATTCACCACGTCCGGCACGTCCTGCGACCTGGAATAATTGCTGAAAGGTATGTTCGCTGGCGCGGAAATCTGTACCGAACAATCCCATATCACTATCGATTACACCAACCAAAGTCAAGTTTGGAAAATGATGCCCCTTGGCCAAGATTTGTGTTCCAATAATTACATCTACTTCGCGGTTTTCAATCTGTTTAACCAGTCTTTCAAGCGCCTGACGCGACGTTATGATATCACTGGAAACAAGTGCTGTTCGTACATTTGGGAATTTTGCTTTTACTTCTTGTTCTATTTTTTCCAAACCGACCCCACGCATGGAAACGTCTGTTCCGCATTCTGGGCATTCCTTGGGCAGGGGACGTGTTCGCCCACACATATGGCATAACAATTTTCCGACCCGCTTGTGATAAGTCATCCCAACACTACAATCGGGGCAGGTTGCCGTCCAACCGCATTTTTTACACTGTGTAATTGGGGCAAATCCACGTCGATTGATGAATAGCATAACTTGCTGTGATTTATCCAGTGTGTTTTTTATTGCGTCGCAAAGTGGCGCAGACAAGAAACCAACTTGTTCTGTTCCGTCCACTACATATGATTCTGGTCGATTTTCGCGTAAATCAATCGTTGTTATTTGTGGCAATTGTGCCCCACCAAATCTGGACTGTAACCGCAGATGATGATATTTCCCCAAATTTATATTTTCAATTGTTTCGGCGGCTGGTGTGGCACTGGCCAAGACAATTGGGAAACCGGCGATTTTTGCCCGTAATATTGCCATATCCCGCGCGTGATAGTTTCCCATGTCTTCCTGTTTATAAGACCCGTCGTGTTCTTCGTCAATTACGATTAACCCCAAATCCTGCCAGGGTAGGAATAGGGCGCTTCGTGTTCCGACAACCATTTTAATTTTTCCATTCAAAACACCGTGCCAAATTTCCCGCCGTTTAGCAGTTGTTAAATTACTATGCCACACAACGGGTTTTGCCCCAAAACGTGATTCAAAGCGCGACATAAATTGTGCGGTTAATGCAATTTCTGGCATCATCAACAAAACAGATTTCCCGCTTTTATACGCCCCCCAGGCAGAATCAAAATAAACCTGTGTTTTTCCACTGCCTGTAATTCCGTCCAGCAGATGCACCGAAAAGCCACCGTTTTGAATAAAAGAATTTATATGATTTGCGGCATTTTGTTGTTCTTGGTTTAGTTTTATATTACCGCAATCTTGATATATAATTTCTTCAAAATCTTTCTTTTTTTCTTGTTCGCCGGCGGGAATCAGCGTTTCATTTTTTATCATTGTTCGGATAACGGCCGCACTGACCCCCGCGATATTTTGTACATCAGAAATTGTCATTGGGTCATTGTCGTTTGATGCGAACGCATCCATAACGGCCTGTCGGTTTGGGGTCATCCGCACCGCCTTGTCAAAATTAAAAGAATATAGAACTTCCATTCGCGGTGGCATAAACGCATCGGGAATATTAACGATTAATCGTAAAATCATTCCCATCGGCATCAGTGTCCATTCGGACATTTTTTGTATCCATTGCAAGTCTGTTACATTTAGTTTCGCATTATGAACACGCGAAATATTTTTTATTTTATTTTCTGGTAAGTTACTATCCCCAATGCCACAAATTATCCCAACACAAGGCCTATTCATAACATTTACGGAAACAAAAGTACCTATATCTGCATCCTGGGTCAGTCTATAATCATATCCTGCGTTTGGGATATTAGAAATTAAAACTTTTACGATTGTTCCTGTGGTAATCATACGCATAAAATACTTGTTTTTTTCTAGATTTTCAATAACATATTGTGTAATATTTTTTTTCAACCAAGGAAATTATAATGTGGCGCTTGTATTTTGAAATTTTTGACTTTTTTGCGGGCTTTATACCTAATCGTAAATTGCGTGAAAAAGTAAGAAAGGAAAAATTATACGATTATCGTCGTAAATATAATGCATTACGTGCGGTAATTCCGAATGGCGAATTCAAGAACGTGCGTGTTATCAAGGGCGGTTGGAACATCGGCTTTATCGTTGACAATAAATACGTCTGCAAAATAAGAAAGTATTTTGACAAGTCGATACCAATCGAAAAAATATTACGAGAGAAGCGAATAACCGACACCTTCAAGTCCGTTGTCCCCTTGCAGATACCGAACATAGACATCATAGAATCTAATGGTTTTACTTTTTACAAGTATAATTTTATTGCCGGCAAGAATTTAAACAGAATGTCGAAACGCACGATTGAAAGACACGGTTGGGAATTGGGGGCGCAATTGGCGGAATTCATATATGCGATGCACAATTATACCGCCTCGGAAATTGCGGATTTAAAGAGTGGTACTGGTGATGGTTGGAATCATAACGACATCTGTAATAATATCATAGTTAATCCCAAGACGATGCGAATTGTTGGCATTATTGATTGGGAATATTCGGGCTGGGGAACACTTGAAACAGAATTTCATAATTGTACTGCATTTTCCAAGAAAATGTTGGAATCTGGGCTTGGGGTTGCGATTCAGGTTCATTATTACGTTCTTGAAAAGAAAAATAAAAAATAAATCCCTTTTGTTGTTGACAAAATATTATTTTTGACTATATAATAAGCGTATCAGGTAAAACCAAAAGGAAATATAATGAACCATTCGGAACGAAAAATATCACCAGTTGCACAAGAGATATTTGAAAAATATTTTGTACCGTACATTGTGAACGAATTTAAGTCTGTTGCAAGAATATCGTATCTTAGCGACGAAGAAGCGCGCCAAAACTGGCGTTCTGCGTATGGATTTAATCCTGCGATTGCCACTCATTTGTTACGCGAAGCAGGTATGTTTTATGTGTTACATTTTAGCAGAAATGAAGAATGTGTAACAGATATTAATATTTTACACGATTTGGCGACATTGATGTCAAGATATATGCTGCCATATTTTATGAAATCTGGCTTGTTTGAAACCGAAGAAGATGTTTTTAACATGTTGAAACAGCGTTTGTATTTCAAGAACAGATTTGTTAATCGTCAATTTTCGCGTATTAAAAAGCATAACAAACGTGAAAGAAAAAAAGAAGAAATGAATCAATTAATCCAAGCCAAGGCGTTTGTGGAATTTTTAGATATCTTGGTTGAATTATGTAACGCTGTCAAAGAGCCTGCAAAAAGAAAACGTGCCCACTTCATTCGCGATAAAGTTGATATAGATGAGTTTGTCAAGTCGCAAAAGAATAAAAAACATTCTGTAGAAAAATCAACAAAAGAATTTGTTAGACTTGAACGAGATATTGCTGAATTTAAAGCACGCAAAAGAAAGCAAAACAAGAAATAAAAAATCCCCCGTTTGGGGGATTTTTTTATTTTACAAATGAATAATTCATTTCCAAGTGATTTGGATTATAAGTTCCATTCATGATTGCCAAAGTGTCTTCAACGATTGTTAATTCTTCGTTTGTTGCAATCATAAATATTTTGATGCGACTGTCATCTGTGCTGATAACTGCTTCGTCAACACCCTTGCGCGCCAATGCCTTGGCATTTTTTTCTTTGTCCAGTTTGATGCCTAGTTCTTCCAAGCCATCACAGAACTTTTCGCGCAAGTAATCGTCGTTTTCGCCAACGCCTGCGGTAAATACAATTGCGTCAACGTGTCCCAATTCTGCCAAATATGCGCCAATATATTTTTTTACATTGTGCGCTTCCATATCTATGGCCAGACGGCACAAATCATTATCGTCTTTGTTACCTTCGACGTCGCGACGATCTGCAAAGCATTCTGTAATTCCCATTAATCCAGAATCTTTGTTCAGGTGTTTTTGCATTTGATCTGCATTGATACCCAATCTTTGCATTACATACAAAACAACCCCTGGGTCCAAGTCCCCTGGGCGTGTTCCCATTGTTAATCCAGACAAAGGTGTCATCCCCAACGAAGTATCAACAGAAACGCCATTGCGAATTGCCGTTGCAGACGCGCCAGAACCGATGTGTAATGTAATCAAGTTACATTCATTGGCGGGTTTGCCCAACATTTTTGCGGCACGTTTTGAAACGTACAAATGACTTGTTCCGTGGAAACCGTATCTACGAACCCCCAGTTCTGTGTACCACGCGTGTGGTACTGCATAACGATATGCATAATCTGGCATTGTCTGATGGAAAGCGGTATCGAATACTGCGACCTGTCTTGCGTTTGGTAATAATTGCTGTGCAGCGACAATTCCGACCAACGCAGGCGGATTATGCAGCGGTGCAATTGCGGCCAATTCTTCGATAGTTTTTATAACTTCGTCGTTAATTTCCACAGACGATGCAAATTTATCACCGCCCATAACGACACGATGACCGACACCTTTGATTTCATTCATATCGATGGACGCTTCGCGCAGCATAAACATAACGACATTCAATGCTTCGTTATGATTTTGCATACTGCATTCTTTTTTCTGCTTTGTACCATCTGGATATTTTTGTGTAACAAAAGAATCAGGCAATCCGATTTTTTCAACATTTCCGCCAACAATAGCGGTTTTGGTATCTGCGTCAAAGACTTGATATTTCAGGGACGAAGAACCGCAATTCAGTGCAAGTATGTACATATGAAATCCTTTTTTTCATCTTCGTCCCACAGATTAGCAAACGTTTTTATATATTTCAACAGTAAACTCGGAATAAAATGCCCCAGTTATTTTCGGAAACATTGGTTGTTATTCCTGTATCGCGGTGGCTGACCCAGAATTTTTCGCCCCCAATCATCAGTCGCAAATTCAATCCATTTTCGTTTATAAACGCCAAAGGTTTTGGATTTGCGCGATTTCCGATTCCAAATGCAGCAACTTTTTCATTAACACCATATCCTGCGTCTGGATTTTTGCATATCATTTCCACTTGAATAAGTTTTGGTAATTTGTTGGTTTCGATAATTGCATCGACATAACTGTCGTTATGTGAAAAATCTTTGCTTTCTTCAAAAGATGTCTGACTAAATTTTTCGATAATATTACGCCAGAAATCATCACTTACGGTATTTATATCGAACACAGATTGTTGTATAATATCATCCTTGCGTGCGATTGGGAATCCGCCCAACGTTTCGCCGTCGTGAATTCGTATTGTTTTGGAATCTGTATCCATTGTTATTTCGCCAGGCAATCCTGTAAAATTATCATTTTGCGCGGTTGAACCACGTCTTAATTGTAAAACACGTGTCATATTTTATCCTTTTATGTTAATTGTTTTTTTTAGCTAAAAAAATCCCCTTCACCGGGAAGGGGATACATTCAGTGCGGGATAGTGGATAATAATCCCATCATAAAACAAACGGCGCCAATTGGCACCGCATGTATGTGTACATTATATCACAAATCCCCCAAAAAATCAAGCCGCAATGGTATGTGTTGCCCTATATTGTGCAATTATTGCTGCCTTGTTTTTATCAAGGTCTTTTTGTGCTTGTTTCTTGCTAAGTCTGCCGAACCAGTTGTACATTGGGCCTGTTTTTGTATTTCGACCTGTTTCCAGCATATTCCAATGTTGAACTAATTCTTCCATCTCATCAAAATGATTTGCATCCCAGTTGAGCACTTCGTTTTCATGTCGTGCGATTTGGTTATTTAGCTGTTCCAACAATTCCTGACCGTTCACTAGTTGGTCAAACAGACTTTGTCTTGTCTTTAGGCGCTTTCTATTAAGTTTCAGGGTTGGAAAATCGCTTTCTATGGCATCCAGATGTACCTGCAATGCTGCAGCCGTGCCAGTCAGTGTTGGTTTTGGTTTTAGTGCTTTGGTTTTTATTGATTCTAAAAAATCTTGTGTGGCTTCACATTCGGATTCATTAAGCGGGGCCCACGGTCCACCACTTTTTACACTATTGTATGTTTGTTTTATTGCGTCTTCCAATGCCCGAATATCGGCCTCATGAAAAGTGTCTATGGCGGTTTTGTATGTGCTGATTCCTGTTTCTAGATCGGCTTTTGCTACATTATATGTCCGCCCGCCGCGTATAAGGTCAACGTCCCTTTGTGTTTTATCTCGTAGGTCTCGTTCATTTACCAGTTGTGCCTCCAATGCAGTTTTATCATCTTGCTGTTTTTCCAGATATTTATCATGTGTTTCTTTGAAACTGCCGTTTTTATCAGAATATTTATTTATCTTTCTACCAGACAATTTGATTGCATTCCCCGCCATAGTAATTCCGTATCCAATACCCATAAACGCGAATTTGATACCTTTATCTAGTGCATTTGTAATAAATTGAACACCCACATTTTTATTCCAAGATAAGTTTTTGTCCGAAAATATACTGACATCTTCCTTGCTTAACGCGTCCATAATTTTACTAGTTGTATAATCATAATGGAAAACGGAGATCAATTCCATCGCAGTTTTCGCTTCGTCCTTTTTGCCTTCTTGAATGGCGCGTATAATAATCTCTTTAATTAGCGCTTGCATATGCGTGCCATTCTTCAGCGCGCCTGCCCATACCTTAGACAATTTTGGATCATTTTTTAACGCGTTCATGGTTTTATCAAACCATTCCAGATGCTTTACAGATTTAAATTCTCGGGCTGCTTTCAATTTGTCTTTGGCGCTACCAATGTTCTTTAATACCCCATCCAGGCCATCTGTCTTGTTCAAGTCTTTTTGTAAATGTTTGCAAATGTTCTTGGCTTCGTTTGAAAAGAATAGTCTGTCGCCCTTTAATTTTGCGTATTTTTCCAAACAGTCTGAATATGTGTCTGACCACCATTCTGCCAGACGTTCTTTCATGTTTAGTGTGTCTTCGCGTTTTGGTTGAACATAATCATCGCTTTTTGGATCGTCATATGATTGGTTTTCCAACGCCTTATTTAACGGTCCTGAAATTTTCCCGTTATCGTGGTTAGCAAAAACTTCACGTATTTTTGGTTCTTTTTGTAACGTATTCAGCAGGTTTTTGCATTCGTTTTTAAATTGGGTCAGTCGAAACGGTGCAATTCTATCGTCGTACCATTCGTCATAACCTGACATGTCTGGTATATTAGCTCTGCTGATGCCAGCTTCCTCTAAAACCGCTTTGTTCCCTTCTATATATTCTGCGACCGCTTCCAGTTTTTTACGAAAAGATGCGCTTGTCTTATATTTTCCGTTTTTCAGGCCATCCAGCAAATCTGTATATGAAAAATCGTCAGTCAGAATAGAATAATACCCATTGCTTGCAAAACGTGATTTCAATATGTTTTTATTCTTTTCTAGAAAATCATACAATGTTCCAGATGGTGTCGTTTCGTTGTACAATTTCGCTTCAGCGCTTGGTTTAATTTTTGGATGTTGGAACATGTTCTGGAGACTAGTGTCAGGGTTAGTTCCAAAATATGATTCAAAAAACTTCTTGGCTTTATCGTTATACTTAAAATCCTTCTTTGCGCCATCCATAGACTGGAATGCCTGCTGAAACGCCCTGAATAATTTTTCCCATTCTTCATCGTTGTTTAGCCCTTCTGTTGTGTCCTTAGGATCGGGCAGTTCTTTTGGGATATAGATGTCGGTATCTGGACGTGTCATAAATTCCCCAGTTGCGGGGTCTTTCTTTAATAATTCTTCAGCCCAGATTTTTTGATTATCAGTTGCTTTTTTATCCTTGATATAGCCACAAAATTGCACAAACTGTTCGTACTGCATATTACGAAATATTAGTCTGTTATAATACGTCGTCAAAAAATCTTTCATATTGGCCATAATCTACACCC
The DNA here is from genome assembly GCA_045651445.1 of Candidatus Enterousia sp. Taxonomy (GTDB): domain Bacteria; phylum Pseudomonadota; class Alphaproteobacteria; order Rs-D84; family Rs-D84; genus Enterousia. Next base: position 8,370 of record JAZRSI010000055.1, read on the forward strand.
TTATTCTTATCTCACTTATTATAGTTCAAAAAATGGTGTTTTTCAATATTTTCTGTACTTTTTTTGTAAAAAGGGGTATATATTTTTCCAAAAGGAAAAGATGAATATGGCTCGATTACTATTTTCGCTATATGGATTTGCGTTTTTGAATAAATTTTTGCTATTGACCCCGGTCTATTCGATTTTTATGTTGCAAAACGGATTATCTGATTTTCAACTATCTACAATGTTCATAATATCTGCGCTTGGCACAATCCTGGGCCAGATTCCAATCGCATACATAACAAACCATATTGGCCAGCGTTGGGCAATGATAGTGGGACAATTTTTAAAATTGGTTGCGATTTTATTATGGTTGGTTTTGCCAACATATGTTGGTTTTGCGATTGGTATGATTTTATGGGGTGTTCAGGCTGGCTTTCGCAGCGTCGCCTTCGAAGGACTTGTTTATGATTCTGTAAATGCATACGGCGCATCAGACAAATATGCCAAGATTTTGGGCCGAAAATCAACATTTGAATCAATTGGTACTGCAATGTCTGCGTTGGGTTCTTTATTGATGTTTATGGGATACGATTGGGTAACATGGGCATCTGTTTTGGCGATATTGTTGTCAATGGGATGCTTGCTATTGGTGCCATATAGTGCGTCAATGCAGTCCGCCCAGGTTTCTAGCCTTAAATTCAGAAAATTGCTTAAAACTGGTGCGAAAATAGTCCTTAAAACCCCTTGCTTGATGTCGGTAATGATTTTGTCGTTATTGGTGTTAAATATTCCTTTTTTGGATGACTTTTTAAGTCCAATCGGGTTGCAACTTGGGATTCCAACGGAATATGTCGGTATGTTATCGTTCTTTTTGTTGGCGTGCGCCACCATCGGTCAACGTTTTGCATACAAGTTCACCCGTTTATCAGATTGGTTCTTGTATCTGTTAATTGGGTTGGTTGGCATATTGTATATCTTGTTTGGTTTGACTTATAGTATGTCTGCCTTGTGGATTATAGGGTCTGCATATATGGTATTTTATGGACTTTATACGATATTCTATTCCCGTTTTCAGCATATGGTGCCATCATCACACCGTTCGGTTATATTATCGCTCTACACAACATTGACATATGTTGTGTATATGATGGTATGCGGTGTTGTTGGCCTTGGGTCATTGTTGGGCAGCTGGCGTTTCAGTATCCTGATATTGGGATTGCTAATGTTGATACTGTGCGTGTGGGCAATGATGTTTTTGCTTCGTTCTTGCAAGGTTCCGTCTGAATATCGTCGCTAAGGACTATGTTCCTGTACATATTGCCGCAGTATTTGTGCTAATATACACCATATGAAGATAAATATTCGCACAATACTTTTGAAGTCTTTACCGTATTTAATGTCGATAACAGGTGGCATAATTTTATACACAGGCGCCATAGATAATGCCCCAACTGCGAACTTGCGTGATTTAATTATAAATGTATCTGCGTCATTATTATCGATACCATTGGTGTTCTTGCTGTACGATTATACGAATTCGCGCGTTAATCGCCAGATGAAGAAACATCTTGCCAACAGTATTTCTGATAGGCTAAATTCGCTGATATTGAATTTAGTTTTATTCCTGCGCCAGATTTTATCGCTTCGTGGCAAAATGACGGTTAGTGGTGTTAATCGTATGCTAATGATGCGAGCTCCTGAAATATCGCGCCGTTTAAATTTGACTGCTAAAAATTTAGATAAAATTCGTGAATATCATAATGATTTAGATACCTTATTATATCGCAACGGGCAGGGCGACATTTTGACATCGGAACAGATTCAAATATTATCGTTGTTATTACGTGATATGACCCGCTTGATAAATGAAAATAAATACCGCCGCAATCGGCATTTATCTGCGAAATACATAGAAAATATGATGTCTCAAATATTAGATTGGCTTGACGTAGATGCGTTGGCGGCATTGGCATTACAAAATCATCTAAGTTCATTATCTGGTGCGCCAACGAGCAAAGAAAAATAAAAAAGAAAATTTTTTTTGTATTTTTTCTTGATTTTTATTTTTTTATATGGCAAAATTGCCCGCGTACCGTGGAAAAAGAACCCTGTGTTCTCCCTTTCCAGGTCCGGTTTTGGGGACATAGCTCAGTTGGTAGAGCAAATGACTTTTAATCATTGGGTCCAGGGTTCGAGTCCCTGTGTCCCCACCAGAAATAAGAAAACCACCGCAGGGTGGTTTTTTTATTTCTGCGGACACGGGACGAAGAACCCAAAAAGGGTTCGGAACGTCAGTTGGTGAAAACAAGCGTACGCGCCGTTTGAACCTTACGAAGTGAATGGGGCCCATCGCGCCAACGTGGCGCAGATGGGGATTTACAGTCCCTGTGTCCCCCACCAAAAATTCAACGACCGCTTGCCGGTCGTTTAATTTTTGTATGGGGCGGGTTATTTTTTATACGCATTCCACAAATACTCAAACCGTTTGGTGTATTCTTGCGCTGGGTGGGTCAGGAAGATGCAGTTTTCGCTGTTATACTTGGTGGCGGCACTGGTCCAGTTATAGGACCCTGTAACCATACGCCGATTATCAAAGACGGCGAATTTGTTATGCTCAATCTTATGCCGACGATTGACGCGGACGGGTATGCCAACGGCGACCAGTTCATCAATCATGGACGATTTATGTCCGGCCATGGTTCGGTCTGTAACGATGCGGACACGGGCGCCCCGACGGTGGGCGGCGATAATGGCGTTCGCAATTTTCGGATTGGTTATGGAATAAACGGCAATGTCAACGGTCGTGGCGTGGCTGATTTCTGCAATTATGCGGTCTTCGCATTCAGTTCCGGGGGTGAAATATGCTTCTATGTGTGCGGGTGCGCTGGCGGGCGGTGCGACCGTCCGTGTGGGCAATTGCGCCCCAACGCCAACCCCAATGGCAAACGCAATCGCAATCGCAATAACAAAAGTCCATTGTCTGACAACCATACAACCCCAAACAAAAGACCACTCAAACAAGAGTGGTCGGGAGTTGATCGATTCAAGAACAGAACTCTGCGCCTTCAGGATAAACCTTATTATATAGCAACAGCATCCCGACCATTGTCGGGACATTAGAAGTTGTGGTTCTCGGGCGATCAAACCCGTTCTCACTTTTAATGCCGATTGTGCAATTACCTGCACACACATATTCTACACCATTTTCCACAAAAACCAAGGGGCGTGTTTTTGGGTGGATTGTGGTGTACCTAAATCCAAAAGTGTTAACAAAGAAAAACGCCGCAAAATCAACGATTTTGCGACGGAATTCGTGGTTCGGGCAGTTGGACTCGAACCAACGACATACGGATAACAG
>JAZRSI010000056.1:0-48956 GCA_045651445.1 Candidatus Enterousia sp.
GATTTATTCTGGTGATTATTGAGCGGGAGCCACCCTCTGTTCCATCCCGAACCAGACAGGGAAACCCCGTATCGCCGATGGTACTTTGGCTTAAGCCACGGAAGAGTAGGTCGTCGCCAGAATAAATCCAGTTATCGATATGAAAACCGAATTTCACCGCCCATTGGGCGGTTTTTTATTGCATATTGTGCATGATATGTTAGTATAAAATATAATATATAAGGATAAAAAATGCCAATTACCCCACTGGGCGCATATCATTATGATGCTTCGGCTGCAATCAAAGTATATAATCATGAAAATGGCGATGTGTATGTAACGCGTGGTGAAAATTTTTATGCGGTACATATTTTTAAGCAAACATCCTCATACAGTGAAGAATACAAGGTTCGTGGACATATGGATGCGATTGCTGCAAATGAATTCTTTGATATGGCATGCCGTTATGTTCGTGGTGAAATCGAATGGCGCGAACCCGTTCGGAATTTCAGCTGCAAATATAACCCAAATAAGTCCAAGGGCTGTACGGACAAAAATTGCCCAAAGAATCTAGGTGGCCCAAATTATCGCGAATTTTTTATGAAGTCCTGTCCGTTTCGCAAGGCGCGCACACGCTAATACAACCGTCCATTGGGCGGTTTTTTGTTGCATATTGATAATTTTGCGGTAAAGTTTGCCCGATATAAAAAAAGGGACAGATTATGTACGATATGCTAAAAAAAATGGAGCGTAGTGATTGTTTTAGGAAAACGCGTGTTTTTTATCATGAAAATGGGATGGTTTTGCTGGGGGTGGGGCAACAACATTGTTATGTTGCGGTTATAAAGCAGGAAACGCCCGCGTGTCAATTTATACGTGAACGCGGCAGACTTGATTACATCAGCGCAGAAGAATTCTTTGACATGGCATGTCGTTATGTTCGTGATGAAATTGAATGGCGCGAACCCGTTCGGAATTTCAGCTGCAAATATAACCCGAATAAGTCCAAGGGCTGTACGGACAAAAATTGCCCAAAGAATCTAGGTGGCGCAAATTATCGCGAATTGTTTATGAAGTCCTGTCCGTTTCGCAAGGAGCGCACACGCTAATACAACCGCCCATTGGGCGGTTTTTATAATCCAAGATAGTTTTTTGCCACTTCGCCGATAACGAATGCGACGATTGATACCCCAGTACATATAATCAGCATTACAATTGCATGTCGCCAAAATTTTCTTTTGCGTGCATATCCGATACAGACATTGCATCCAAATATCATCAGTATTGCAATAATAAAAGCACCGATTAGCGCAGTCTTTGTATTTGGTATAATCAAGTATGGCATGACCAACAACGCGCATGTCATCAAATAAGCGATACCTGTAATTGCACCTGCGCGCAAGGGGTGTAAATTTCCATCTGTTTTTTCCGCCAAATAATTAGATGCGGCCATGGACAGTCCTGCTGCGACGGACGCAATAATTGCAGACAGAATAATAAAATGTCTGTCCGTTTGTGCAAATGTTAGTCCTGAAATAAGTCCCGTCAGCGACACCAAAGCATCATGCATTCCCAAAACGACAGCGCCCGCGGACGCGAATTTTTTATTTTTCATAAATTGTATTTTATCGTTATGCGCATATAAAATCATCGGGAAGGTATTCTTGGTGCGTTTATTAAAAAAACTTGACTTTTGAAAAAATAATATTTGAAAAATAAGAATTTATTGCTTGACCCGATTCGTTTGAAATTGCTACACTTTAATCAAGAAAGGAATAAAATCCGCAGAAAACCGCGGATTTTATGGGTTGTTTTTTTAACAAAAGGAAGGGAAAAATGAAGAAAGTATTATTATCATCACTTGTTGCATTAATGGCAATAACAACTGCAAACGCGGCGGGCGTGTCCGGCATCGCATCAACAGACTATGTTGATAATGTGGTTGGTAAGATTGAAATTCCAGACCTTAAAGGTGATGAAAAAACTATCGTGGTCGAAAACGAAACGATTAAGGCAATTACTGAAACAGGGGAAATTGGAACGAATGCTACTTCTTTGGTAACATCTGGCGCTGTTAAAACTGCGTTAGATACCAAGGCAGATAAAGAAACAACCTATACAAAAACAGAAACAGATAATTTGTTGGGCGCCAAGGCGGATAAATCGGATATTGTTACAAAGACACATACTTCGGGTAGTGCGGATACAATTACCGTTACAGATGAAAATAACACAGTAACTGTAACTGCGAATGTTGATACTACGCCAACGGCAGATTCTGCGAAATTAATCACATCAGGCGCCGTTAAAACTGCATTAGATACCAAGGCAGATAGCGCCACAACCTATACAAAAACAGAAACAGATAATTTGTTGGGCGCCAAGGCGGATAAATCGGATATTGTTACAAAGACACATACTTCGGGTAATGAGGATACAATTTCCGTTACGGATGTAAATAACACAGTAACTGTAACTGCGAATGTTGATACTGCGCCAACGGCAGATTCTGCGAAATTAATCACATCAGGCGCCGTTAAAACTGCATTAGATACCAAGGCAGATCAGACAGCGGTTGATGCTTTGGCAACAGACGCAGTGCGTGTTGATGCTAATAAAAATATGATTGTTGAAAATAATACCGATTATGGCGATTGTGCCGTTGGTGATACATGTACATTGGTTGCGGTCAGAACGGCATCTGGTATGCAATCCGTATGGAAAAAGATTTTCCCAGCCGCACAATAAATATAAAATTGTAAAAAATAAACACCCCAAAATCATCGGGGTGTTTTTTTATTGTTGTTATCCGAACCCTACGGGTTCAATTCCCGGGAACGCCAAACAAAAATAAAACCCGACCACGCGGGTCGGATTTAATTTTTATGGCAGTCCCAACGGGAATGTATATTCCCATCTGTGGCGCGTCGCCACAATCGGCCCCTTTCACTACGTAAGACTCGAACGTCGCGTGGCTTGTTCTCGTCAACTGACGTTCCGAACCCTACGGGTTCAATTCCCGGGAACGCCAAATAAAAATAAAACCCGACCACACGGGTCGGATTTAATTTTTATGGCAGTACCAACGGGAATGGAACCCGTGTTACCAGAATGAGAATCTGATGTCCTAACCGCTAGACGATGGGACCAAAATCTTTATATATCTTATACGTAATAATAAAATATTTCAAACGAAAGTTTTTCTTGCGCAAAAAAAATTATTCTTCTAGCATTGTTTGTAAATAAAAAAGGTGTTTGTTGTTATGAATCTTAGACGTTTTTTTGCGAATATAGTTTGTGGTTTTATCCCAAGTAAAAAATTACGCAGCAAGGTTCGCGTTGTTCTGCGTTATCCTTTGTCGCGTTCTTATATCAAGTATGTTCGTGATTGGGCTGAAAAAAATGATGGTGGATTGAATAAATTGTCGATTGCGTTTGGTGTTGGTTGCAAGAATTTAATTGTAATTGCAAATGAAAAAAATGTGTTCAAGTTTTCTTTGACGACCGATGGCGCCGCGGCGGCGGAACGTGAAATGCGCATAACGGATGCGTTTAAAAAAATTACCCCAATTCCAATGCCGAATATGGAATTAATAAAGTGGCGCGGTATTACAATTCGCCGTCAGGAATTTTTTTCAGGTAAATTAATCGGGGATTTTGAACCGTCTTATGTTTTAGAAAATCGTGAAAAGGTTGCAAAACAATTGGCTAATTTTTTGTATGTTATCGGTATGTCAGATCCAAAAGAAATTTGTGATTTAAAACCATCATTGAAATCAAAGCCGGGTTATTTGTATGGTTGGTTTCATAACGATATTGGTCAAAATTTTATGATGGACGACGAATTAAATATAACTGGCTTTATTGATTGGGAAAACACAGATTTTTGTGATTGGAAGCCGACCTTGTACGCCGCGGAACGTCATTGGGACAAAAATGGATATCGTGGTTTGATGGTGGATGTTATGTCAGAATATTCGAAATTATATTATGGAAGCCGCAAATAAAAAAAACCGCCAATCGGCGGATTTTTTTATTTATTAATTAGCAGCTGTTGCGGCCAATCTTTTACGTCCCGCTGCGCGACGACGATTCAAAACATCGCGACCACCGGCGGTTGCCATTCTTGCACGGAAACCGTGTGTACGAACACGACGTGTCTTGGATGGTTGATATGTACGTTTTGTTGCCATGATTTCAAACCCTTGTTTAGTTTTTGTTTTTTTCTTGTTTTGTATCCCATTGTGTTTGGTCGAGCAGCATCATAACAACACATGGAATAAATCCGTTCGTGCGTCTATTTAATCATATGGAATATAAAAACGCAACCTTTTTATTTAGATTTTATAAATCCAAGTTTTTTTAGTGCCTCTAACATAATAAGGTACACGAATATACAAGCGCAAAGATTTCTTAGTGGTAAAAACATTTTTCTTTCCTTGGTGTTATTTCTTTTTGCCGATAACTTTTTCTATAACCCGAAGTGCGTTTTGCAAGTTTCCCAAGAACCATGTCTGATATGTGAATTTCATTTTGTCCACGGTGTATGGGTCTTCGGCATCCCTTTGTGTTTTTGCATAATCATGCAATTCTTCGATAGTGTCTTGGGTATCTTTTATAAAACTCATGTTTTGTATTTTCCTTATTTTAATTGCGGGAATATTGTTTCACAAAACCTTGTTTTTGTCAAATGATTTTTTGGGCTTTATTTCTTGACCGAACGCCCAAGTTTTTGCTATGTTTGGTATATGAAAAACAATAGGGAAAGGTACTATGTCTGAAAATATCAATGAAGTAAACGAAGTAAGGGTTCCACAGTCGTCATTAGAACACGAAATGCGGACCAGTTTTTTGGATTATGCGATGTCGGTTATTGTTGACCGTGCGTTACCAGATGTTCGCGATGGTTGTAAACCTGTTCATCGTAGAATTTTGTACGTTATGAACGATGTTGCGCCTGCGACAAAGCCAACGGTTAAGTCTGCGCGTATTGTCGGTGATGTTATGGGTAAATACCATCCACATGGCGATAGTTCTATTTACGAAGCGATGGTTCGTATGGGACAAGATTTTTCCATGGGTGAAATGTTGGTCCAGGGGCAGGGTAACTTTGGTTCACGCGACGGGGACAAGGCGGCGGCTATGCGTTACACCGAAGCCAGACTTTCAAAACTTGGCGCATCCTTGATGGATGATATGGAAAAAGATACGGTTGATTGGATGCCGAACTTTGATGGTTCGTTACAAGAACCGGTTGTGTTGCCTGCGAAGTTCCCAAATTTCTTGGTTAATGGTGGTTCGGGGATTGCGGTTGGTATGGCGACAAATGTTCCGACTTATAATTTGGGTGAAATTTGTAATGGTATTCTGGCGATTTTGGAAAACAAAGATTTGTCAGATGATGAATTGTTTACGATAATTCCGGGACCTGATTTTCCAACGGGTGCAATGATTATGGGGCGTGCCGGCGCTTACAAGGCGCATACTACGGGGCGTGGTTCGATAATTGTTCGCTCTAAAACACATATCGAAGATTTTCGTGATCATCAGGCGATTATTGTTGATGAAATTCCTTATCAGGTCAATAAGGCCCAATTGATTATAAAAATTGCCGAATTGATAAAAGACAAACGTATCGAAGGTATTTCTGAAATTCGCGACGAATCATCCAAGGAAGGTTTGCGTATTGTTGTTGAATTAAAACGTGATGCGATTGCGGATGTTGTTTTAAATCATCTGTTTCAGTACACAGAAATGCAAACAAGTTTTCCTGTTAATATGATGGCGTTAAATCGTGGTCGTCCGATGTTATTTAATGTGCGTGGTGTATTGGATGCCTTTATTGATTTCAGGGCCGAAGTTATACGTCGCAGAACGATTTTTGATTTGAACAAGGCGCGTAATCGTGCACATACTTTGTTGGGCTTGTCAGTTGCGGTTGGAAACTTGGACGAAGTTATTGAATTAATCAAATCCAGTCCAAATCCAGAAACGGCACGCGAAGCGTTGATTTCACGTGGTTGGCGTGCATCTGATATTGAATCTTATATTCAATTGATTGACGATCCAAACACAGAATACAAAGACGGAATGTTTTATATGTCCGAAGATCAGGCGCGTGCGATTTTGGAATTGCAGTTGCATCGTTTAACGGGTCTTGAACGCGACAAGATTCATGATGATTTAACGAATCTTGGTGCGACGATACGTGATTTATTGGAAATCTTGGGCAGTGCCGAACGCATTATGGAAATTATTCGTGATGAAACAATTTCTGTTCGTGATAATTGGGCGTCCCCACGTCGCACAGAAATTTCTGATGCAGAAATTGACATCGATATCGAAGACTTGATTGCGCGCGAAGATATGGTTGTAACTGTTTCTAATACGGGTTATATCAAACGTGTTGCGCTGGATACGTATCGTGCACAAAAGCGTGGTGGCAAGGGACGTAATGCAATGGCAACCAAGGATGATGATTATGTCGTTCAAGTATTTGTTGCAAATACTCATACACCATTATTGTTCTTTAGTTCCAAGGGATTGTGTTATAAATTAAAGACATATAAATTACCAGAGGCTGCGGCTGCGGCCAAGGGGCGTCCATTGGTAAATCTATTGCCATTGGAAAACGGCGAAACGATTACTGCGATATTGCCTGTCCCCGAAGAAGATGTCGCACGCGTTACAGAATCTGGCAAAGAACATTTCTTGATGTTTGCGACGGCGTCTGGAACGGTACGTCGTAATCGTATGTCTGATTTTGATTCGATACGTGCGAATGGCAAGATTGCAATGAAACTGGACGAAGGCGATAGTTTGATTTCTGTACTGCCGTGTAACGAAGACCAAGATGTATTCTTGGCGACATATCGTGGTCGTGCAATTCGATTCCCTGTGCCGGAAATTCGTGTGTTTGCGGGTCGCAATTCGACTGGTGTTCGTGGTATTACATTGGGCAAAGACGACAGAATTATTGATATGGCGATGTTAAATCGTGGTGAATCCGATAGTGCAATTCGTGCGGCTTATATCAAGCAATCTCGTGCGACGCGTCGTGCGGAAACCGGCATCGAAGAAGAAGCAGATTCTGACGAAGAAGAAACAACACTTGTTCTTGACGACGCGAAAATGGCGCAAATGGCGGCGGCCGAAGAATTTATTTTGACGATTTCAGAAAATGGATTTGGTAAACGAACCAGTTCGTATGAATATCGTTTGACCCATCGTGGTGGTGGTGGTTTCACTAACATTAAACTGGGGGGCAAAAATACGGCTGTTGCGGGTTCGTTCCCTGTAACTGATAACCAAGATATTATAATGGTTACAGATGGTGGCAAGATTATCCGTACACCTGTTTCGGATGTAAGAATTGCTGGGCGTTCAACTGCGGGTGTTACATTGTTCCGCACTGCTGAAAAAGAAAAGGTTGTATCGGCGATTTCAATAGAAGGTGCATCTGACGAAGATGCGGATGTTGTCGAAGCGACTGAAACGGTATCGGAATAAAATTAATGGGGCGCAGGCATGGAAAACAACGAATATTTTGTGTCTATAAACGAAGTATCAAAACGTTTAGGTGTGCCTGCGCATACTTTGCGATATTGGGAAAAGCAATTTCCTGTGGCGATACGTCCGACAACCGGTGCGGGCGGACGTCGTTATTATCGCAATGAAACTGTAACAAAGTTGATGGTAATCAAGGATTTGCTTTACACGCATGGTATGACGATTGCCGGGGTCAAGAAATTGCTGCGTGATGGTAATCTGCCAGACACGACCGAGGGTTTATTGAATAGTGTAAAAAATTCCGTCCCAGAAACGGTCGTTTCTATGCCGTCTATGCCACAGGTAAATTCATTTGATTCTGACAAGATAGATGCTGCGCTAACATTGTTAAAAAATGCGCGTAATTTATTGGGTTAGTTTAAAAACTATAATTTAACGAAAGTCCAATAAAATTAAATCCGTGATTAATTTCTGTAAAGTCGCCATTCGAGAAATGTAGTGTAAACAATTCTGCGTTTAAATTTTCTGCGATATGTTTTCCGACAAAAACTTTTTCACCGAAAACTAGTCTGCTTTCTACGTATTCATCTGCGCTATCGCGCATATATGGCCCAAGGCCTGCGCCAATGTACCATCCGCGCCAATTAAAAAAAGCAATATCCCATGATATCCCCAGTGCGCCGAACGACGCGCCATCATTGCTGCGGTATGCAAAATTTTGTAACAGTTGTATATTTACGCGTGATGGTAATCGCAAAAATCGTGTTGGTTGGCTATATTGTATTGCGACCATTGTCATTGGTGAAAAATCCCATTCCCAAGGCATAATCAAATGCCCCAAATCACCGTGTCCTGTACTTTGTGCGATTTGTATGCTAATAGAATTTATTTTGTGGTTTTCGAACATCGGATTTGTGTAATTTGCCAATAACGAATTTGGCGTAGCCAGAATAATAAAAATCCAAATTTTTTTCATACGTTAAATTATATTCCATAAAAAAAGATAATCCAATCGGATAGAATTCCTGAAATAATATTAAGATTATACGTTGTTTGTTGTTTACAGACCTAAAAAAAATTGTTATAATTAAATAAATTAAACATGCATCCTGCGTGGTGTAATGCTATCGAAAGGTTGGGTTTCTGGGCCTTTTACCAGAAGACAGGGGGAATTTATGAGAAGTCAAAAAATTGCAGATTCATTTAAAAATGCCATTGGTACGGTGTTTTTGTTGGCTGGTGCCTTCTTTGTTTGTTCAACATTTTTATCAATGCGTTCTGTTTTTGCAGACCCTGTTGCGCCGGCGTTTGATCCGATGATGGTTGGACCACAATCTGGACGTGGAACGGCGACTGCGCGTGCGTCTGGTCGAACAAGCCCCCGTTCAGAAGGTACGGTATCTCGTCGTGCGGTTGCACGTACTGCGGTTGCGACGAATCCTGCGCGTACGGCTGCGGCATCTCGTTCGGTTGCGTCTCGTACGGTATCTGGTCGTGGAGCTGTTGTGGCGCCATCGCGTGCGAACGCTGTAACTACACGTGCAAATGCGGCTGCGACGCGTAATGTTGTTTCGCGTGGTGGTGGAAATGTTGCAACGTCGCGTGCGAATGCAACCCAAGCACGTACGGTTCGTGCGCGTACCGCGACAACATCTGCGGCAAATAATGCGCGTATTTCTTTACAGGGTAGTGCGATACGCGGTTCCAAGGCGGCGGTTAGCGGAACAACATCGAATTATTCGTATTTATCTGGCAAGTTATATACTGGGAATTATTCAAATATCATCGATTCTACAACTGGTTTGATATCGAATGATGCGTTTAATAATTGTATGGAATCATACTATACATGTATGGATGAAATTTGTACGGCGCGTAACGCGGCTCAGCGTCGCTGTGCGTGTGCCGGCCGTGTAAGGGCCTTTGCAGAGGCGGAATCTGCGCTTGAAACTGCGAACGAAGAATTGATTCAAGTTTCTGGTGAATTGGCATTATTGGTCGCCAGCAAGGGTAAAGATGTATCCACCGCATTCCAATTGACCGAGGCTGAAAAGGTTATGAATTGCGTTTCCTGGAAAGAGGCTTATAAAGAAGGTACTTGGACAACGGGAAGTACAGATTCCGAAGCGTACAAATGGTGTACCAGCCACGGTATTTACGAAGGTGCGGAAACGTGTAATATGCCAACATACTGCAAAAATTCCGGTAACGATTTTGGATTTGATATCTCTGGCTTGGATGGTAGCGGTTCTGACATTCTTGCATCCTTACAGGCTTGGGCGGACGCCAAAGATAAAACAGTTACCATTTTAACAGATAACAAGAGCGGTCTGTTCTCTGCGTTTGAAAACGTTTCAAGTGTTGTTGGTGATTTGGCTGGCCTAAGTGGCAATTTAGATTCCACCGAAGAAATCAAGGACAGTCTTGCCGAAACTTGGGGATATGAATTGTTTGAATACGCACATAACAATGTATGTGCCCGTGTATTGGATTCCTGCTTTAACGGAATTTACGAGGCTTGTGGAACACCACCATCCGGCACCAAGTGCAGCAATGGTTCTGCAACCTGTCCATATAATTACAATAGCAAGATTACCGTAAACAATACTGGTTCTTATGAATTAAATTTTGTAACCGCCAGTGGTAATTATTCTGCATCAAATTCTGCAACGTGTTTTGGATACACGGCAAATTCTGGCGATCCATATTCTAATTTACGTGGTCCTGTTGCGGACGCGCGTCGCAGTATTATGCAGAAATATGCGCTTGATGCGAATGCAGATTGCGACGTTTATGGTGAACAATTGCGTACGGCGGCACAAAATGTTGGCTATCAAAAGGTTGCTGCCCAACAAGCATTACGTCAAAAACGTCTTGAATTTGCCCAAGAAGAAGAAGAAACAGTCTTGGCCGAAGCAATCGCTGCTGGTACAAACTTCAACGAATGTATCAGTGAAATCTTGGATTGCTATGAAACTCAGGCGAAATCCAATCGTGATTGGGCGGATGCGCGTATAAAAACATATTGTGCCCAGGTTGCAAATATTCCACATTGTTATGAAGTTATGATTTGTAACCCATCGACTGCACAGTTCAAGGCGGTCATCGACGTCGCGGATAGTGATTCTTGCTTGAATTCAACAGATTATACATTGAACACATGTCGTAACGTTGTCAGCCTGAATGACATCTTAAAGGGAACGGGCGCGGCGTTGGCGGGCGATGTTGCACCAAACACAACGGGTTCATCGATTGCAATGCGTGAACAATGCTTGCTGAATGCGGGGGTATCTGAAATCCGTACATGGCAAAGAACAGATTCTGTAAACAAACGTTGTTCTGTTGCGGAATTGTTTGAACAAGACCCGAATGCCACAGATGGTTACATCGAAGGTGGTACTTGCATCATCAAGACTTGCAATCCTGGCTATACATTAATGGACCAAAAGTGTGTTGCAAATTCAACAGATTGCACGGGTGAAATTGATAATGCATCCAAGGCCGTACGTAAAATGGTAAATGGTGCATGGGGCGCCTGTATGGTCGTGTCGTGTAACCAGAATTACAGCGAAGTTGAAAACAAGTGTGTTGCAGACACAATGGATTGCAGTGCCACGGAATTGTCAGCATTAAATGCGCTGTCAGGCAAACGTGAATGGAATGGTACTTCTTGGTCAGAATGTGTTCCATCTAGCTGCAAAGAAGGTTATGATTTAGAACAAGATAAATGTGTTTCTAGTCAAGGATAAAAAAATCCCCCGTTTGGGGGATTTTTTTATACGATATGTTTTGAATTATCTATTGACCCGAGAATTGATTTTTTACTAACATTATTTTTATGAGAAGAATGATATCCTTTTTATTATGTGTTTGTTTTGCGTTGCCGGCGTATTCTGCCCAGTATCGTGCGGCATTGGTCGCAGATATGGAATCTGGGCGCGTTTTATACCAAGAAAACGCAAATGAATTAAATTATCCGGCTTCCCTGACCAAGATAATGACATTATATTTGACATTTGATGCATTGGAACATGGTCGTTTAACGTTGGATGATTACTTGATTGTATCTAAGTCTGCCGCAAATGCGGAGCCTGTTAAACTTGGACTATCTGCTGGTTCGAAAATAAAGGTCGAAGATGCTATCAAGGCGGTTGCGGTTTATAGTGCCAATGATGTTGCACGTGTTTTGGCGGAAAATTTAAAGGGCGGCCAAGAAGAAACTTTTGCCCAATTAATGACGCGTGTTGCGCGTGAAATTGGCCTGACGAATACTAATTTTGAAAATTCATCGGGATTACCGAATGATGATCATCTATCAACTGCACGTGATATTGCATTGTTATCTATGGCTGTGTACAAGCATTTTCCACAATATTGGCATTATTTTGGTATAAAATCTTGGACGTATAATGGAAAAACGTACACAAATGGGAATCGTTTATTAACGTCCTTTAATGGATGCGATGGTATGAAGACTGGTTATACCAAGAAGTCTAAATATTCCTTGGTTGCGACGGCGCATCGTGGAAATAACCGTTTAATGTCGGTTGTTTTGGGGGCGGAAAACAAAGATGTTCGTGCGAATATTGCGGCACAAATGTTGAATCGTGGTTTTTCTATGTTGAATAATGGTGATACGCCACCAGTACAAGAAATAAAAACAGATGTTAATACATCTGCCCAACCAACGACCTTTGTGGCGGCATATAACGCGGCGACTGGTGCGGCGGCACCAGTATATAACAACCCATCTGTTGCCACTGGTGGCTCTTCTGGCGTTCAATTTGGTGCATTTTCATCACAAAATTCTGCCCAGTCGCAGGTTCAAAATGTAAAGAATAAATTAGGTGTCAATGCGGTTATAGAATCAACTGGAACTGGTTTATACCGTGTTCGTGTTTATGGTATGACGGAATCTGCCGCGCAAAAATTAAAATCACAGGCAACTGCAAACGGGATTGACAGTTTCGTTTTTCATTAGTATTTTATATCTGATATGAATCCAAAAATTGAAAAGTTAATAAAATTATTTGCGAAATTACCACGTGTTGGCAACCGTGGTGGTCAGCGTATTGCCTTGGCGTTATTACAGGATAAAACCGGTCGTGGAAATGCCTTGGCGGCGGCGATATTGGACGCAATGGAAAATATAAGTCCGTGCCCAAGATGTGGTGTATTGACCGATAGGGGGGGCGGAACCTGTGAATTTTGCCGTGATGCTACGCGTGCCAATGGTCAGTTGTGCATTGTTCGTGATTTATCAGATGTTTGGACGTTGGAAAAGTCATCTGTATTTCATGGTCGTTATCATATAATCGGCGGTTTATTATCTGGCGCATCTGGAATTTTACCCCAAGATTTAAATATCAAGAATTTATCTTCACGTATTGGGGACGAAAATATAACGGAAATAATTTTTGCATTACCCAACACGGTCGAAGGCAAAACGACCCAGCATTACATAATGTCAACATTATCTGATATTGAAAATGTTACGTTTACAGAACTTGCATCTGGTGTGCCATTGGGTGGTGATTTGGATTACATTGACGATGGAACATTAACGTTGGCGTTTGGGGGACGTAAATCATTATGATAGATATGATATCATCTTTGCCGCCTGTATCGGAAATGATGCGCGAATGTGGCCTTGAACCCAAGAAGCAATTCGGTCAAAATTTTTTGTTTGATTTAAATTTAACTGGTCGTATTGCGCGCAGTGTTCCGAATATTGAATCTATCCCTGTTGTGGAGGTCGGACCTGGACCGGCGGGCCTGACACGTGCGCTTTTGATGGCGGGTGCACCGCGTGTTATCGCAATTGAAAAAGACAAAACAACCCAGCCTATATTATCACAGATTATTGACGCGTCATCTGGTCGTCTAAGTGTAATTTATGATGACGCGTTGCGCGTAGATTTTTCTGCGTTTGGTTTTCAAGAATATGCGATTTGTGCAAATTTACCCTATAATGTTGGCACAGAATTATTAATCGGTTGGTTAAAGAAGATTGCCAACGGTGAACCGATAAAATCATTAACCTTGATGTTCCAGCGCGAGGTGGCACAGCGTATAACCGCCAAACCCAATACTGAACATTATGGTCGATTGGCGATATTAACAACATTGCTTGCAGATGCGAAGATTTTATTTGATGTTCCCAATACTGCGTTTGTTCCGCGTCCACGTGTGCAAAGTGCGGTTGTTCAAATAATTCCAAATCAAGACAAAATAAAACAAATAAAAAACATAAACAAATTGGAACAAATAACGGCCAAGTTATTTGGTCAGCGTCGTAAAATGATACGCGGAATAATTCCGAATATAGATTGGGAAAGGTTCGGTTTGACGGGAACCGAACGCGCAGAAAATTTAACGCCAGAAACATTTGTGTTATTGTCAGAAAATTTGTTATAATAATAACAGATACGGAGTGTAGGGGAAAATAAATGTCTTTATCAATACTTGCATTTTTTGCGATAATTTTTGTTTTGGTGTACACTTTGCGTGCGGCAAAGATTGGTGTATTGGTTGCTTTTTTATTAGCAGGCATTTTATCAGGACCATATGTTTTTAATTTTTTTGAATTATCTGAAACGTGGACCTTCTTGGGCGAACTTGGGATATTATTTTTATGGTTTAATATTGGTTTTGAAATAAATATTCAGCGTTTATGGCGTTTACGCAGAACAATATTTGGCTTTGGCGCAGCCCAGGTTTTAATGGTTGCAGTAATGTTGTTCCCGTTGTTATTTGGCATAACATCTTGGACCATAATGGGATGCATAATGGTTTCGTTGATGCTTGCGATGTCTAGTACATCTGCGGACTTACAATTGTTAACGGACCGTAATCAATTAAATACAAACATGGGGCGTCAGGCATTTTCCATTTTGTTATTTCAAGATTTATTATCAATACCATTGCTTGCGATGTTGCCTGCATTTGCGGGCAAAAGTTTTAGTCTTGGTGCCACTGCGATAGATGTTATTGTTATATCAATTACATTAATCCTGGCGGTAATAGTAATTGGTCGATTTGTTATGAACCCGCTGCTTCGCCGTGTTGCGAAACTAAAATCCAAAGAAGCTTTTTTATTGGCGGTAATGCTAAATATAGTTATTTGGGCGTTACTTTTAGACTTTATGGGATTGCCGATTGGGCTGGGCGCCTTTTTGGCAGGTATGTTAATGTCAGAAACGGTTTATAGACATCAAATTACGGCAGAGGTTACACCATACGCAACATTATTTCTGGCGTTTTTCTTTATATCATTGGGAATGGGGTTAGATTTACCACTAATTGCATCAAATTGGTATATTGTTTTTGCAGGTGTCATAGGTTTGATTGCGATAAAGTTTTTTGCATTATTTATGGTCGCACGTGTTCGCAACATAAAAATTCCAGATGCAATAATGATTGCCTTGATTTTATCCCAGGGTGGTGAATTTGCATTGCTGATGCTACAGACGATGAAGACCGCAGGGATTCAGGCAATTCCATCTATGCACAAAGAAATTCTGACGGCGATAATTGTTTTATCAATTATTGCCACGCCATTACTGTTGGTCTTGTACGATTATTTGCAACGCAAAGGTAAAATTTTGCCACATAAATTTACAAGTTCTTTGGACGAAGCAGACAAATCCATAAATCCATCTATTATCGTATGCGGGTTTGGTCGTGTTGGTCAAATTGTTTGCCAAATGCTAGATGCGCAAAAAATACCATATGTTGCAATTGACTTGGATATTAACGCGGTAATGATGGGACGCGAACAAGGATTTAATGTTGTATATGGTAATGCAACAAATCGTGATGTATTAATAGAATTTGGATTGTCGCCACGTAAAATACGTGGTGTTGTGGTTGCGTTGGATAATGCAACAACTGCGCGTCAAACAATATTGACGATAAAGTCCGTTGCGCCCCGTATGAAAATATTTGCGCGTGCCAGAAACTTGGCAGATTCACAAATGTTACGTAACGAAGGTGTCGAAGTCGCTATGCCAGAAACAATCGAATCATCATTTTTCTTGGGATATAGTGTTCTGGAATATATGGGCATATCTGAACGCAAGATAGAAAATTTATTGTGCGATATGCGTTCTGACGATTATGCGGCATTGGCGCAAGTTATATCTGACAAAGAAGATTAATAAAATTCCCACAAAATTATTTGTGGGGTTTTTATTTGATTTTATGTTTCTATATTGTTATATTTTACTTCGGAAACTTTTTAGGAAAGAAAAATGAAAAAGATACTTTTAATTTTATCTGTAATTTTTGGTGTAATTATTTTCGACCAAATTACCAAGGATATTTTTTTATATCTTATAACGGGTTCTGTTCCGTTGGTTGGGCCTGCGTTTGAAATTGTGCCTGTATCTTATTTAATGGCACATATAACGGATTGGTTTAATTTTGTGTTTACGTGGAACTTTGGAACATCGTTTTCGTTATTCCGTTCATTGGGTGAAAGTGCGCCTATGGTTATTATTGTTGCGACTGGTGCGGTTATTGGTTTTATATTGCATTACCTGTTTGCGCGTGCGCATAATTATGAACGTCTGCCGTTGGCGTTAATTGCGGGTGGTGCGATTGGTAATTTGATTGATAGAATACGTTTTGGTGCCGTGATAGATTTCTTGGATTTTCATATTGGTGGTTATCATTGGCCTGCGTTTAATTTTGCAGATATATGTATAACGGTTGGCGTTGGGTTGTATTTGCTAAATTGGTATATGGCGCGTCGCAAGTGTCTTAAACAAACAAAGGAATGTAAATAATGGTTCAGTATTTAGATAATAATTCGGGTTTTAATATGTGGAATGCGAACAAGAACGCCACACAAAAGAAATCAGTTTTTTCTGGTTTTTTGTGGTGGACAATTTTGTTTATTGCCGCCTGGTGGATGATAGGTACACTAATGGCGCCGAAACAATCGGCACAGACGGCTACGGAAAATCCAATTGTCGAAGATTTATCTGTGGTTCCTGTAACTTCGATTGCGTCGGACAAGATAAATGCAAACATCCAAGGATTGCGTATATCAGATGTAAAATTATCTGATTTTGCCATAGAATCTAAATCAGAAGCCCCCGTAACATTATTGTCAGACGACGGATATGTGGAAGTTGGATTGGTATCAACTGGAACATCTGCCCCGGTTTCTACGACCGTATGGCGTGGCACGGATAATAATTTTACTTGGAAGAATTCGGATGGTATTGAATTTAAACGTTCGATTGTTGCGGATGGTTATGTATTAACCGTAACTGATACAATTAGCAATAGGTCCAAAAAAGACGTTTCATTTGCGCCATATGCCCGCATCGTTCGTCAGAACGATATGGTATCCAGTTCTGGTGTTGAAACGGGTGCAATTTCATATGTAAATTCCGATGTAGAAACCCTACCGTGGACAAAGTTGGACAAGAAATCATATGCGTATTCTACGACAAATGGCTTTTCTGGCTTTGCAGACCAATACTGGGAAACTGTTGCATCAATTGGTGCGCCCGATCAAACAATTCGTATAAAAAAATCGAACGAAAATTATATTGCGGATACTGCGGCGGCGGCCATCCCTGTTGTTGCGGGCCAAGATGCGACGATTGTAACTAATATTTTTGTTGGTCCGCGTGATCAAAACGTTCTGGATTCGGTTGAAAATAAAATTACAGGGATTTCAGAAACCATAGATTACGGTTGGTTTTGGTTCTTGGCACGTCCAATGTTGTGGGTTTTAAATGGCATAAATTCAGTTGTGATGAATTATGGCGTTGCGATAATTATTATGACGATATTGTTGCGCCTGCTAATGTGGCCATTGACACGCAAGTCATACACATCAATGGCGGCAATGCAGAAGATGCAACCAGAAATGCAACGTATTCAGAAACTATATGCGAATGACAAGATGCGTTTGCAAATGGAAATGATGAAATTATATCAGACGCACAAAACATCGCCGATGTCTGGATGTCTGCCGATGCTGATACAGATTCCGATATTCTTTGCATTGTACAAAGCACTATTGGTATCTGTACAAATGCGTCATGCGAATTTCTTGTGGATACATGATTTGTCTGCGATGGATCCGTATTTTATCTTGCCGATATTAATGGGTGCGACAATGTGGTTGCAACAACGTTTACAATCGCCACAATCAAAGTCGGCGCAAAACGCAAATGATGCACTTGCCAAGACCCAGCAGATGATGCGCTGGATGCCGGTATTATTTGTGATAATGTTTGCATGGATGCCAGCCGGTTTGGTCTTGTATTGGACCGTATCAAATATATTTGGAATTGTTCAAATGGAAATAATCAAGAAACGAACAAAATAATAAATAAAACCGCCAAAATGGCGGTTTTATTATCTTTGTTTATTTGTGGTCAGATTAAGCCGTTTTGTTTTGCTATGGTGCAAATCATACAATCTGATAATTTCGAAAGTAATATGTTCCATATTGTCATCTGTTATTTCTATATCGTCATAAATTTCGCCCCGGATAGGCTTTATGTTACAGCGGGCAACAATTTTGCCTTGTTGTAATAATCTTATCGTAAATGGGGATATCAGAAGTTCGAACAAAACATTACCTTTTGTATCAACCAGTTTATATTGTCCTTCGTCATTATTGTCATTAACTGGATTATCAGAAGTTATCAACACATCTGGACGTTTTAACGCGGAAAGAACCAGGCGTCTTGTCGCATTGTCTAGTGGGATTTCAGGAACTTCTTTTGCAGTTGTTTTGTTCGCAGCGTTTAAAAATTGTTGTGTTTTTGACATATCTACTCCTTTTGTACGATTATAACATATAATTTAGTGTTAAAAAAATAAAAAACAGCCCCGACGCGAAGTGTGGATGGCGACATAATTTTTTTATACTTTCAAATTCGGTGGAATTTTGTTTTTATTTATTCTGGTTGGGGTCGGTTAGCGATTTTCGTACAAAAGATATATTATATTTGCTTACTGTCGGAAAGAATATCAATAATTGTTTATAAACTTGCAAAACATAAGACTATAGTATACAATAAACAGCATGAATCAGGGGAACGTATGCAAATAACTAATTCAAATTTTTCAAATGCAAAAAAAATACAAAAGGTGATAAGCAATATCCTTGACAAGGAAGCTGTGTTTAAAAATGGGCATTGGTCGTCTGCGGTAAATTTTGAACGTCGACTGGCCGAAGATGGCTTTGTTCCTGCGTGTCCGATTTCACACCAATATAAATTTCCCGATGGTATTACTGAAGCCGACTATGAAAAAAAAGTAATGAACAATAAGTATTATCTGGATTTGTTTGAACCACTGCGTATCGAAAATCCAGAACTGTATGTCGATTACTTATTCCAATGCGAAGGCGCCTCAGATGCAACAGCCAAAAAGAAACAGCAATATTTAGACTTTTTGAACAGCGTAACGGGCGAATTAAATGACGCAGAAAAAAGAAAAATAATAGCGCATTTTACAAGCAACAAAAATCAGAATGTTGCATTGAAGAATATGGAAAACATGGTTAACGAAATAAAAATGTTAAACCCCGTATTGCGAGATATCCCAGTTAACAATAATACAAATGCGTATGATTTGTTGATTGGTGTAACATCCAGATTTCACCCAAAAGACATTAAGTATTTTATAACACAATGTAATAAAGGGCTTGGTTGGTTGAACAGGATGCACCAAGACCAAAAACTTTTTTATACTGTGCTGGATTATGCGCCAAATTTATTTATGGCCCCATCACGCATTAAACAAATTGTTAATGGAATTATTTTACAAAAACAGAACCAATCAACCCATGAATAGAAACTTGTATTCCAAATAAAAAATGCCCCTTGTGGGCATTGTTTTATTTTGGTTGGGGTCGGCAAGCGAGATTCGAATAATTTTTTACAAGGCACTTCGCAATATTATTTTTATTTCTTCTGGCACATCATAATCCAATGGCGTTTTTCCTGAATTATCACGCAAGCTCACATCGGCACCATGTTTTATCAGCATAGATACAATCTCTGGTGAAGTGTTGTTGTGTAGCGGGGTACCGCCGTAATTATCACGTGCATTAAGGTCGGCGCCGCACTCAATCAATACCTCAGCAACCTCAGAATTTGTTGCGCAGTGTAGTGGTGATAGACCAAAATAGTCTCTAGCCTGTATATCTGCGCCATATTGTATCAATATTCTGGCGATGTTGCCATTTGTTGTGTCGTGCAGTGGTGTTCTTCCAGATTCTGTACGTGCGTTTACATCAGCGCCATGTTTTATTAAGAACTCTGCTGCTGTGGCTGTTTGGGCTCTATGTAATAATGTTGTGTTAGGGGCGTTGGGTGCGGTTGTTTTCGCTCCATGCTTTATTAAGCAATCGGCTATATCTATGTTTTGTACATGACACAAAGGTGTAGTTCCGTATATTTTATCCTGGGCGTTTACATTCGCACCGTGTTTTATCAAAAGCTCTGCTTTTTCAGTGCTTTGAACAAAAAATAAGGGGGTATAACCTTCTAAGTCTTGCGCATTAACGTCAGCGCCATTGTTAATTAACAGCTTTGCAAAATCTATATTAGTTGTATAAAATAATAAAGTTTTTGTATCAAAAAGAGGCGCATTTACATCTACCCCATGTTTTATCAATAATTCTGCAATTTCTATACTTTGAACAAAAGCTATTAAAGGCCACGTGTCACGAACTAGAAAGTTGAAATCCGCCCCATTTGATATTAAATATTCAGCAATTTCCACCGATTTTACAAAAGATAATGCTGTTCTGCCATCAAGATTTTGGGCATTGACATCTGCGCCGCGTTCAATTAGTAGTTTTGCTGCATTCTTACTTTTTACGCAAAACAATGGAGTATTATCATGAGAATCTCGTAAATCAACAATGGCGCCATTATCCAAGGCGTTTATCATTTGCTGAATATTATCATCATATATCGCTTGTATTAATTTTTTATTAGCTTCTCGCATCGTATGTATCCTTTTGATTACCAATGAATTATATCACATATATAATGTCTGCGGGATAAAAATCAATGCGTTATGCTGGCCGGCCACAAGCACATTGAATAAAAAGACCGGTTAGAGCAGTTTTTTATTAGTTTTATAAGATTGTTGTTAGTTCGAATGTTTTTAGAGTGTTATACGCGGTTCGAAAGTGTAAATAACGACATAATTTTTATAAATTTGAATTTCGAACTCGCCAAAGTCTTATATTTTTGCTCTCTGGAATGCGCTACGTTTTTGATAAACTATTTCCAAAAATGTCTTTTTGCGAATGCGTGTCCGGAACCTGTTTTAAGATATTGTTCAAATTCCAACGCGGCATCTTTCGAACTAAACGCAACATAGTTTACCAATTCCCAAGGTTTATATTTTGCCGTATGTATTGAATATCCTGCATTATGTTGCGTTAGTCGTTTTTTTAAATCATCAGTTTGGCCGATGTATTTTTGTTCTGGATGGGAAATGCTTTTTATAAGATAGACATAAAACATTTATAAGTCCCCCTTCGTTAAAACTTCGGGCGACACTACTTCGCCTATGCTTCTCGCCTTGTGTGGCCTGCCACACGAAGCCTCGTAGAGGCGAAGTGTGGTTGGGGCGCACGGACCCCAAACAAATTTACAAAGCGCCGGAATTCTGCGGTTTTTAGTCCCTGTTTTTTGTTGTTTGATACTAAAATTGGTATCAGTTTTTGTGTGTAAAATTTATACCATAAATAATTACTGCGCGCAACATTTTTTCGTGGGGCGCAGTTCTAATTATTGAAGTCCCAGGAAATGCACATGAAAATCACAAATATTGAACTCAACAATACAACATACAACAACATGTCAGATTTATTTAGCGCATTGGTTTCAATGACTATGAATGATTGTGTGGTTGTTGATGGTATTCGCGCCGACTATTCAGACGAATTTCCCGACAAAAATGACGTGCAATACCCAGATGGTTTTCGTTTCAAAGATGAAAACGAACAAAAATTAATCAATGAACACGTATTATCAGAGATAGCAAAACACGCAAAACAACACGACAAAAAAATTATTCATGACGCAATAAGAAAAATTATGACAAACACAAACAATAAAAAATAATTAGTTCTATTTTATATGGACAGCGGACGGACCCTTGCCTTTTTATTCCACAGTTGTCTATCTACTATTGGTTCGTGAGATTTGAAAAAGTTTTGGCAAGAAAACCTACCAAGTTGCACGAACCCTTGGTAGGTCTTTTTATGTTTTATGGGCAATTTTGGTTGCAAACAAAATATTTTGGAAATGGTCAAGTCTGCCTAGGGGGCTTATATTTTCAAAAGTTCATAAAACAGCATCTGACATGCTTACTCCAGCGGCTTTTTCGGCCGAAAGTCCGCAGAAATGGGCAGTCAGGTGTCAAATATCTATATTATACTCGCGCGCGTGTTGCCCCGTATATTACCCCTAAAAAAGGATAGAAGAAATGAAAAAAAATCTGAAAAGAGCAAGAGTAGAAAGTATAGTCAATTCAATACAGCCAAACTATATGATAACGATACAACTACCACCGGCATACAAATCAAAAAATTTAGATAGATTTAGATTCAATGTAAAAAAGATTATGCAACAAGTTGAGAAAGATTTGTTGGGAAAGCAATGGCATAAACATCATTATCGCTTTGTGGTGTTCTACGAAAACAAGAACGGATTAGAACCTTGGCATGCACATGTGCTGTGCAACTTCACAGATAACAAAAACGGTAAAATAGAGAGCTATGACGATATAGAAAAAGCAGTAAGTCGCGCCAACCACACTTTCCGCTGCAACAATGGATGTAAAACGGATTTGGATGTTGATGTTAGCTTGTTGGACAATATAAAATCAGTTCAAGATGCTGTGAATTACTGTCAAAAAGAAGTCTGGCAGGAAGAAAAATCTGTAGAGCGTCAGATACGATTTGAGTTTTCAGAAGAGATTTTTCCCTGTAAGCACAAAACTTAATCTCTCGCCTTTAGAACAAAAACATTACACATTCAACACCCCTTTACAGTGCTTTTCGGGGTGTTTTTGCTAAAATTTCTCAAAGAAACAATACAAATCTGACATAAAAAATCCCCCTGGTTTGAAGTTTGTCAGGGGGACTTTTGCACATCGGTATAATGCTTTATTTTACACCACCGAACGCACCACCAAATCGTAATTCAGTACCGCCACGGTCTTGTTCAACATAGCCAAATGCCGCTGTTGCTTCTGTTGGTGTACCATTTGCGCCATAATATGTTGTTTCAAACTGTTGCTTGTAAACGTCTGTACCAACGATGGCCCAGTCTTCATTTTCACCCGTAAAATTAGAAAATTCAAATACCGCATCGTTATCTCCAGAACGGGTAATTTGAACATCATGCCAGTCAGAGAAAGACATATTTAGCTCTTCTGTCTGTGTGCTTGGGTTGAATGTCAGGGTCGCTTCGGCAGGGGCTAACAGTTTTTCTTCTTCTTCCAGTTTTACGTTCGCGATGGCTGTACCTGTAAACATCATCTCGGTTGCGTTATCAATATTTTTGACATCAATTTTCTTGTCGTCATATCCGCCTGCAAACATTCCATACCCAGGATTAGACGAATTGTTAGCCGACAATAATATCTGACCAAAGTCCGAATATTGCAAACCGATATCGCGCCCAAATGTTGTCATGTCTATGCTGTATGAAACTTCTTGTTCTTCCACATCCGCCAGGGTAATGTCTGATACATCTTCAATACTGCTATAGTCCTGTAATATACGTCTCAACTCTTCGTCTGTTGTTATTTTTGTAGCGGACATAAATTCGTGTCCATCAACTTCATATCTGTATCCATGGAAAGCAAATTGCGAATTAGTGTTAGAGCGGTCAAAAGTTCCGGCATCTGACATATACATCTGTTTGATTTCGCCGTTGTTATCTAATTTGAGTTGAATGTATTCGCCTGCGTCATGGGCATTACCACGATAAAATTTTACACCACTCAGGTCAAATTCCTTGTATTGCATATCTTCTTTGGTCTGCTCAAAATCGTCTTTCAAGTCACCACCAATAATACCTGCAATAAACCCTGCCAGGCCTGCACAATCGTCAGAGTCTAAAAAACTATCAAAATCCCCCGCACTGCCACCAATAAGCGTAAAGGCATCTTTCAGGTCATTGATAAATTTGTTATATGCAGCTTCCCCTTGTTCTTTGTACTCGTTCAGTTTGGCCAACAAATCTTCGTCCGATTTATCAAACCATCCCATGTGATTAATCTTGCCCTTAGCCCATTCCCAGCGTTTGTCATTATCCATACCATGACCTGCACGCAAAGAATATGTGGCGGCAGATGTTTCTTCGTCTTGGTATGTTTTGCCCAATGTCTGTTCAACCATATCAATCAATTCTGCACGATTGTCCAATGCAATACCTGTCACAGATGCATTTGATGCCCGAACAGTATCGCTAATCGTTTCTGTAATCAATACTGGTGCTTCTATGGTTGGTGTATCTGGGGTGTTTGGTGTTTCTGGAATACCTGGCACATCACCAATGCCGGCACCGCCACCTGAACCGCCACTGCCACCACCACATGCGGCCAGTGCTAAAACAGATGTCAATAATACAAGTTTTTTCATGTTTTGCTCCTTTTTTGTTGTTATCAGAATCTTTGTTGCATCGTGAATTCTATTGCCGTCTTGTTATATTCCCGTTGCCATATATTTGAATCCCGTTGTGTATAGCTGAATGTAATTGTTGGTACAAAGCCCCATATATCCAATTTGTTGTTTGATAGTGACATGGCATAACGATGTGTAAAGTCCCGCTCGGTTATTTCCTTGAATTGATTGTTATCCACCGTCCAACGCGCATCGTCATACAACGACCAATACACAGACGGTTCAAAATACGCATGAAATCCCCATGGCAATTCTGCACCCACCCCTACAGATAAACTTGGTTGCCAGTATGCGTATGTTGGACTGGTGGTGTCTTCACGGGTAATGCCGGCACGAATATTCATATACACACTTGCGCTAAATGAATATGTCAGGCGCGTGTTTGCTGAATAGGTCTGACCGCTCAAAAAATCCCCGTACAGGTCATATTCGTTATTCATAGCGCGCAGATACAATCCACCCGACAACCTGCGCGTAAAGTCATAATTTGTGTCCAATCGTGCGCCCACAGACCAGTTATATTTTTCCCACCCATACCAACGCCGCGCCACAATACCCGCCAACCAAACATCCCCACGATTCCAAACAAAGCGTGGCCCAGTTGATGCACCGATGTACATGTCGTCAAATTCGTGTTTGTCATATATGTTGCTGTATATGTTTGCTTCTGATTTCCATCGCCACTGGTCAGACAATTTGAATTCATAAGACCCACCCAAGGTCAGATTTGTCCCGATTGCAGATTCCGGTTCATTCAAATCACGACACATCAGCCCGAACATAGTCGCCACACATTCTTGACCACCGGCGGCATTATTTACATTGTTATCTGGCGCAGCCCCAATATTGAACCATACGTTCCAATTCTTATTCTTTCGCACGATATACCGGTAATAGTTCATAAGCCCGCGTGCATTTTCCGGCAAATCTTTTCCCGCCATGGCAAGGCGCAGATGATAGTCTGCACGTGACCATTGTTCGGTGTGCATATAGCAAGTTGCCAATTCAAACCGTATGCGCGCCAGGTTTGGTTGGTCGTCCAGTATCTTGCGATATATCTTGATTGCGGATTCATAATCACCGCGTTTTTGGGCAATCTGCGCCAATAAAAACCATCGCTCTATTTCCAATGCCACATTATTCATTTTTGGGGTCTGGGTCAGGATTTGCAGCGCATGGTCATAATCCCCATTGTCAACCATTGTTCCGGCCAGTTGCATTGCCTGTGTCGTGGTCATGGTGATTTCTTTTGGGGTATTTTTTGTTTTGGTATCAGATTTTGCCCAGGTCACCCCAGGCAAAACCATAACCAACGCAAAGATTAAACAATACAGACGCATTTATTGGGCCGCTTTCCCACCGAACGTAGAATGGAAATGAACGGTATTGCCAATCGCACCTTCCAGGTCATACGCCCCAAGTTCAGCGGTCGCTTCACTGGCTGTGGTGTCTTCACCATAAAAATTCACCGAAACAAACGCGCCATCCATATCGTCCATAGAAATACGTTCTGACACGTTCGCCAGTGTAAATGTATCATTTATGGATACGTTGTTTGGATTAGAAAACACCACTGTTTGCCCTGTGCTATCGGTGGCATTGTTGAGTGTGACCTTATACCATTTGTCCGCATCAGATTTTGTAAAATCCATTGCCAGTGTGTATTCCCCTGTTGTGCCATTGAATACCAGATTTGCATCGTCTGTGTTTGTTATCATCACATCCGAGCCATCTGTATAACTGTCGGCCCCAATTACAGCCACTGCGGCACCAGTAAATGCCTTTGTCCCATTGATTGTTTGGATTTCTTTGTCTGGATTGCCTGCCAACAGTGCTGACCATGTTGTATCTGTTCCATACCCTGGTGCTATCTCTTTTACATACATCATACCAAAGTCGGCAAATTTCAGCCCAACATGTCTGCCATAAAGTTGAACCGCACCGTCTTCTAATACTCCTTCATTTTCGCCATCAGGATATTCTACACTTGAAATCTTGCCTGTTTCTGGAACGATATGATATGTGACACTGTTTGTTTCGCCTTCTGGGGTTTCCCAAGTTTCTGCCAGTGCAACGATTTGTCCTTTGGCATTGGTTTGTATGGAAAGCCCGCCACCAAATGTGACATTTTCAACTGGTAAAAAACCATCTATTTCAGGTAAGTCAGGATTTGTTGTATCGTCTTCATTTCCAGAATCCGTCCCTGGATTGTTTGTATCATTACCGTTGTTATTTTCGTCACCGGTATTATCGCCCGTATTCGGTGTGTCTGTATCAACGATTGGTGTGTCTGGTGTTGGGTCGCCTGTGTATCCACCACCTGAACCACCGCTGCCGCCACCACATGCAGCCAGTGCCAGAACAGATGTCAAAATCGCAAGTTTTTTCATGTATAACTCCCATGTATAAAATTAGACCGCCATGGGACATCAGGCGGCCGGGGAGTTCACAAATCAGTATATCGTTGATTCTGTTGCCTTTGGGTTGCCCCTGTTGTATAGCAAACAGCTCCCCGACTTAGCAAGTCAGGGATAAATAACGACACAAAACCACAGGAATGACATCGGATAACGATGCCATACGCAATTTTGCACCGGATATACTAGGCTTGTGACAGCCCCGAACCCATATCCCTATGGATTCAATTCATAGTGTATCAATTAGATTAATCAATTTCAAGCCCAAACCAATTTATCAATTATCCGTTATTTATTGACCGAATAAATTACGTTTGTTGTCTCAAACCACCCTGAATGGACAGATTTTTTGATGTCCAAGCAAGGTCTAAGCGAGCATAGCCAGACTAGAATTTTTTATTTTGTCTAAACAGAGTTTTTTTCTTGACTTTTATACACAATATCATATAATCTAAACAGATATAAAAAGATAGTTTAGACAAAAGGACAAGAAATGAAGTTTTTGTACGCACGTGTTTCTTCTTTGGGGCAAAACGAAGAACGCCAATTAGTAGATACTGAACAATATGATAGAACATACGTTGACAAGTGTTCCGGCAAAGATGCAGACCGTCCACAACTGAAAGCCATGATGGACAATTTGCGCACTGGCGACAGTATCACATGTCATTCATTGGACCGCTTGGCAAGAAATACATTTGACCTGTTGGAATTGGTAAAAAAAATCACTGAATCTGGTTGCTCTGTGGAATTCAAAAAGGAAAATCTGAAATTTGAACCCAATAAAGACAACTGCCTGAACAACCTAATGCTGCAAATACTAGGCGCAATCGCTGAATTTGAACGCTCATTAATCAAGACTAGACAGGCCGAAGGAATCGCCATTGCAAAAGCCAAAGGTAAGTTCAAAGGTGGCAGCAAGAAATTATCCGCCTTTGATGCCGCAGAATTGAAAGAACTGGTGACTAACAAACGCATCAGCATCAAGGAAGCACAAAAGCGCTACGGCATCTCCCGCGCATCTGTTTACAACTACATTAAATAACATCGGGGGCATGATTTGCCCCCTGTTTTATGGTCTCCACATCGGCATCATTGGCCACTGTCCCATTGCCATCTGCGGAGCTTTCGTTGCGATTATGCGCGCTGCTTCGCTAGAATATCCCATTTTTTCATACTGTTTGATTAGAACCCTTTTTTCTTCGTCTTCCCGTTTCAAAATCGCCAATCCAGCAGGGTCCGACACCAATTTCAATCCCTTTGGTTGCGTATTGGCATTATTCATTATTTCAGATACAGATTTTTCACTTTTGCTACTTTTTTGTTTTGCTTTTGGTGCGTTTTCTGGTTGGTCTTGGAACAGAATGTCTATATGTGGAAATGATAGTGTGTTTGCAATTTCTATCATTTCTTCACTGGCATTATCGTAATTAATGTTGGTATAAACGCCAAGAGAAATAAAGCGCTTTGAGTGTTTTTGACCAGCAATTGCTTCACATCCAACGGCACCGGCGCGTGAAACATTTGATGTATAGAACGAGTGTTTCAGCGAATGTACGTCCTGCATAATATCGCCGTCCTTGAACCCCAATGTTTTGAATAGCAGGTTTAGATTTTCGTTTGCTGTTTGGGTTCTATACCCTGTCTTATTCTTATTTTTTACAATTTTTTCAAACAAGAACGCATCCGGTCCATATTCTTTTTGTTGTTTTTTTACAAATTCGCAAAAACCTAATAACAATAAAGCATCAGCAATAGGCACCTTGCGTTCAGAACTTTCAGTTTTTAGTTTTTTGAGAGCTTCTCGTGGGTCATTTTTCTTCAAAAGGTATTTGTCCCTGTGAATCCAGATGTAGTTTTCTTTCAGGTTTATATCACGAATACGCAGGGTATCAATAGCGTTCGCACGTGCGCCAGTAAACAGCAACAATAAAATTATATAGTAGTAATGCTCAAAGTTGTCGCGTATATTGACCAAGCGTGTGCGTTTCCCTTTGAATTCGTCATTTGCTATTATGTCATTTATTGTGCGAAAGTTTCTGTTTTTTAGTTCGTACATCATTGTAAAAAGCTTCTGGAACTTCTTTTCACTGAATCCATCTCGCACTGTTGAACTTTTGAAAGCATTCAGATTAATGTCTTCAATTTCTTCAAAGATGGCCGCTTTAGACTTGATAACTTTTTGTCTTCTTGCTTCTGCTATTGTTTTCTTTAGCACTTTTATTGTCTCCTTTATGGTTTTGGCGGAATATTTTTCGCCTTTGTGTGTGCCTTGTGGGATTTTATAGGCTTCTAACTTCCGAATAGCATCGTGTATCATAAGTGGGTCTCGTTCATAGTCTTCCATATAAGGGCTAGCAAAATTATTAATCAGAAGTTCTAATCGCTTTGTGTCGCGGATATATTGTGAGCTAGAGTTATGATTTACCCGATTTTTCCAAAAATCTACAATATTGGTTTTGGTGTTTTGTTTCACATTCTTGGTTCCTGCCATGTCGTTTCTCCTTTCAATGCAGGTTGTGGGGGCACTAACCATCGGCCCTGTTGTTATATAAGAACTGTTCGGAGAAACGTGTTTTGAAAAATAAATAAAAATTTTTTTATTTTTTTGTGCTGTGCCAATATTGTGCTCTGCATTCAGTATCTGTCTAACTAAATATCGCGCCAAATCGGGGTCACTGGTGTGTAGTGAACGCAGGTATCTTTTTCCCTTTACCATGCGGCGCAGATAAAAAATTCCATTGCGTACACACAGATTTTTTGCATAAGTGGGGGCCAATTCATTTGATGTAAAATTGGTATCAAAATCAGATAAAAAAAGAGCTGTCTTCATTGGTTTTCTGCTAAAAACCTAGAATTCAGCCCCGAACATAAATATGTGGTTGGGGCGCACGGATTCGAACCATGATAAAGAGAACCAAAATCTCTTGTCCTACCATTAGACGACACCCCAATTGCGACATTGATTATAATTATTTCTAAAACAAATGCAATAATAAAATTAAAATTTAATTGATGTATTTATTTTCTTTCATGGGAAATCTTTTTTTTGCTTAAAAAATAATCATATGGGAACAAAATTAAAAAAATGCAGTAATTTCAAGCGTTTTTTTTTTTTTTTTTTTGCTGGGATTTGCGGCGTTTTTCTGATATAATTCACACTGTATATATACAGAGAGAATTTATCATGAAATCATTATTTTTATCGGTGCCTATTTTAATGGCGTTTGGAATAACTTCTTCTATGGCAAGTCAGGCCGCGTTGGATGATGCGTTGCGTGCGACTTATACCGCCTGTGTCGGTATTGATGACGAATTGGCGGATTTAAAGAAGATGGCGGGCATAACCACGGCGGTTGGTGCGGTTGGTGCCGGTGTTGGTATTGGTGCGACTGTAACGGGTATTGTTAAATCGGCCAAGGATAAAAAGGCGGAATCTCTGGAACAAATTTTAAAAGAAATCGAAGAAATGTCGCAACCGTCTGCGCCGTTGACAGACGAACAGGTTAATGCATTCTTGTTGGATTTCAACAATGCGTATGAAACGGCTTTGTCTGGCAAATCGGAAATTGAATCCGAATTGGAAAAGACCGTAAAACAATCCAAGAAATTGGGTAATTGGCGTACTGGGTTGATGGCAACAAATACTGCGACGAACGTTGCTGGCGCGATTATGGCTGGCAAGAACAAGGTTGACGCAGATTTGACTGCCCAGATAGAATCTTGCAAGGCGGCGATTGTGAACTTGCGCAATGCGGTTATGCAGGCGCGTATGAATGGCATTGATGTTACCGAAGCGACCGAAATTGCAAACACTTGCGGTGAATATGAATACGTTGACCTATCTAAAATTAATACCAAGGCCAAAGGCGCAATGATATCTTCGACGATTGGTGCGGCGACGGGTGCGACTGGCACTGCGTTGTCTGCGGCCGCGAATAGTAACAAGGTTCGCGATGATAACACAGACGATGGCAAGAAGAAAGAAAAGTCAATGAATACGGCATCTACGGTATTGGCGGGTGTAACTGCGGCGGCGTCTGTATCATCGACCGTGTTTAGTGGTACACAAATCAAAGCAATTAAACAAGTTGCATCAGTTGCAGAAAAATGTACGGGGGTATTAAAATGAAGAAAATCCTATTCGCATTATTATCATGTATAACGCTGGCATTGCCTGCCAGCGGTGCAAAGCTTACTTTGGATAGTGTTATAGTAGAGGCACCTGTTCTTGAATATGCTGCCAAGGCATTCTTTAAGACAGAAGATTCCAGAAAACAGGTTTTGCAAAAATATCGTGATTTGTTGGGGACTGGCGCAGCAGGTTTAAATGCACAAAATGCATGGGATGTTTGTGCGGCTGGTGTTGATATTAAGTCCGCAGATGGGCGGAAACAATGTACAGATTTTATATCTTATGTAACAAAATATAATAACAAATATTATGATGTTTGTGATAATCTAGGTAGTATTCCGGCCCAGTATCGTTCCGGTTCAAGATGCGAAAAGGATTTCTTTAATTGGACAAATGTTCAAATGTTGTCTGCGGTTGCTTTGGCACAGGAATACGCCAAAATAAAATGGAACGAAGATATTATTTGTTCGAACGAATACCGCCAAGGTGGTAATGACGACTGGGTACAGTGTCGTTCATTAAAATCAGGCGTGTTTTTTGAGTTCAAGTTCGACGATGTCCGCGAAAGCATAGACGAGACAATAAATAAACATATTGCAAGAGCGTTATGTAAAATTTATGGCGGTGATTCGGTGCTTGAGAGTGTTTCTGGAATATCGTGTCAAAAAATAGATAGTTCAGTTTGCCTTTCAAAGTTATCGAATTCTGCAAGTAATTTTGGTATAAATGTAAGCTGGGATACAAAATACAATAGATGTGATTTTAAATATAGCATTGTAAATGACAAGAAAAACCTAAAAACATCTTGTGGCATTAACAATTTTATGTATTGTCGTGGAATTCAGGTAGATACAACTGTTGGCCTGCAAGGTATGTTAAAACAGAAGGTTGCAAAAGATTGTAAAATAGACGTTTCTCAGGTTCGTTGTGATAATACGTTTAAGACATATAAAGGTGAAGGGTGCAATGTTTCAACATTTGCGCCAAAGGATGATATTATATCGTGTTATTATGGTTCGGAACAAATTGACTTCGTTTTTGATGACGTTAATGAATTGAATAAAACATACGCCAACGCAGGAAAACAGGGTGTTCTTTGTTTAAATAGCGATGGGTCTTTTGATGGAAAGAATTGTGTTGCTTTGGATAAAGCATCTTGTGATATCATGATTTCACAATCTAAGGATACATGTCCAGAATGTAAATCGATATATTGGGATACGGAAAAAAATCTATGTGTTATTCCTGATGCGGTTACTGCCACAAATCTTGAAAAAGGATTAAAGGTTACGGGAACGATTGTAACAGTCGTTGCAGGTGTGGCACTTGGCGTGGTAACGGGTGGTGCCGCCACAGGTGTTTTGGTTGTTGTTGGGAATTCTCTTTTAATAGGCGGTGGTGCCGCAGTTATCACTAGTGAGATTGTTATACAATCTACCGTATGGCGTAATTTTGTAGAAAAGGCCCAAAAGTGCATTGTAGATAAAGATGCAAAGTGCGCAGAAGATTTGGTAACAAACGAACTAAATCGGATGATGAGCTATTCTGAAGAACTAACTGCTGCAGAAGCTGCTGCATTGGATGATGTTATGTATAAGTTAGTTGATATGATACCGGATGATTCTCCGTTTTGGACAGAATTTTTCGGTAATCCAGAATTCTTTGATTGCGACCCTAGTGGTGAAAATTGTACAGTAAAGGAATCCGCGCAGTTATGGCAGATAATCGAAGTAGCTGGGAATGTTGCAATGATTGCTGGCGGCTTACTTAATATGATTGCGCAATTTAAAACAGCACTCCAGAAAACTTCAGAGCTAATAAAACTCCGTGTTACGCAACATCCAACTGCTAAGACACCACTGGGTCAATTAAGCTACGTTTCAATGAGTGGCGGAAAAGGACTTGTTGTTGCAAACAAAGAAATCGCAATTCTTGCTAAAGATTTAGGAATGTCCACAATTACCAGTAATTCACAATTTGTTAAAGCAATGGGATGGAAAATTGGTCAAGAGCTA
Source organism: Candidatus Enterousia sp. (assembly GCA_045651445.1). Classification (GTDB taxonomy): domain Bacteria; phylum Pseudomonadota; class Alphaproteobacteria; order Rs-D84; family Rs-D84; genus Enterousia. The sequence continues at coordinate 32,746 of JAZRSI010000056.1, forward strand.
TGGTTTAATCCTACAACTAAACAGTTCCTTACTTCTGTTGGGGGAGGGTCATTAAAAGGCCTTATCCCAATGACAATTGGTACAGGTGGTCTTTTGATGGAGATAGGTAGCGATAGTCCATTCTTCTTATCGCGTCCAAAGGCCAAAGACGAAACACCGATTGAGCCGGTAAAACCCGTTGATCCAATTGAGCCAGTTAAACCTGTTGATCCAATTGAGCCGGTAAAACCTGTTGATCCAATTGACCCAGTTAAACCTGTTGATCCAATTGAGCCGGTAAAACCTGTTGCGCCTGTTGCTCCGGTTGAACCTGTAACACCAGTTGTTGCGCCAACGGAAACACCTGCGCCGGTATCTGTGGCACCAATTGAACCGTTGAAAAATGTCGAACCTGTGAAAACAGAAAAGAAGCGTAATACTGCGGCAATTGCAATTGGGTCTGTGTTAGCGGTTGGGGCAACTGGTGGTTTGGTCGGCGGTTTGGTCGCCAAGAACAAGCGCGACGAACGCCGTGAAGCAAACAAGTTGACGACTGTTCCTGTGGCAACACCATTTGTCGGGGCGGGTAACCAATTAACAAATGAAATGAATGCGTTGTTGGGAACTGCCGGCGGTGTGTTGGGATATGTAAACGGAAAAGAATTGAAGTTAATCCCATTGCCAACAGTTGTTAATACATATTCAACAATTGTGCAAATTAACGTTCGCGCGGTTGTGGTTGTTGATTACAATGGATACAAGTTACCGTACTATGTTGAACCAACGGCCGGTTCTTGGCGTCCATTGTTGGGAATTGGTCAAATGGGTGGTTGGTTTAATACATATCCATCTGATACGGGAATTACCACAATTGATTCTATTACTAATACATTGAATCAAATTTTGGCGCCTGCAAATGTATCAAAGTTTGTCGGCGGTGCGGCGGGGGCATCATTCCCTGTTGCGGCACCTGCGGCTTATCAAATAATAAATGCAGAATTCCCAAATGGTGTGGTCCAGACTTATAATGGAACATTCACACCGGCGGACCAAGCGTTATATAATTCAAATTATAATAAAATGAAAAACGCATTATAAGTAAAAAAAATCCCCCGAAACATCGGGGGATTTTTTTCTTGTATTTTTGTGCTTGCAAAATTTTCATTAAAATATATAATGATTTTTGTTTGTAATAAACGTAATACTTTATTCCTAATTATAACGGGGGTACATATGTCGCGCAAGGAATTTATTTCTTTACTAGAAGATAATATTTGGATGTTGGACCGTTTGGCGGATAAATTGCGTCTGGATCGTGTTGAAACAACTGGTTATCCACGTCAAATGATGTCAATTTTGGTGCGTTTGCACCAGGGTGGGCGTGCGCGATTAAAAGATATCGCACGTCGTGAACATGTGTCTGCGCCAAATCTATGTGCCGCGTTTCGTAAATTGGAACAAGATGGTTTGGTTTTGCGTTCGATTGATGAAAATGATCGTCGTAATACTTGGTATTGCGTATCGGACCGTGGTGCTGCTTTGGCGTTACAGGCAATGGAACTGTTTCGTAATGGTGTTGAACAAATGTTTTCATCTTTGTCTGCGTCTGATGAACGTCGCCTGTCCGATGCGATGCGTACATTAAATGATATTTTAAAAAATATGGGGTCTTAATAATGTTAGGTATAAAAAAAATATCCGTTGTTTTATCGGCAATGGTGGGTTTGTTTTCATGCAATGCGTTTTGTTTAGATTTGTCTTTGAATGACGCGATTGAGAAAATTAGTACCCAATCGCACGATTTAAAGAAAGCGGATGCAAACGTAAAACGTGCCGAAGCGTCTTTGGATGCGGCGAATGCCAACCGTTGGTTCAAGTTGGATGGTTCTGTTTCTTATATGAATATGGTAAATGTTGAAAATCCATCTGAATCCATGGGGGTTGATTTGCCCCCAGAATTGGGTGGTTTGTTATTAGATACATTGGGCTTGCAACTTGAAAACATCGCAATCCCAGATAATATCTTTATGGCGGGCGTTTCTTTGACACAGCCAATTTATACATTTGGCAAAATAGGCAACGCGGTAAAAAGTGTAAAGTCTGCGGTCAAGATGTCAAACGCATCGCGTGAAATGACGGCGCGTTCCGTTCGATATGCCGCGGCAGAATTATATTGGACCGCGAAAATGACGGACGAAATTGTAAAATTATCTGAACAAGACTTAAATAATGCGCGTTCTGCCAAGAAGAAATTAACATCGGCCGGCCGTGCACATCGTGCGAATTTATTGAAAATAGAATCAGATATCGCGTCCAAAGAAATAAATGTATCTGATGCGAAATTTAACCGCGACACAGCGCACAGAATGTTAAAGATTATGGCGGGAATCGATATAGACGAAGAATTGGTTTTAACCGAAGAATTTCCAACCGAATTTTCTGTAATGGAAACCAAGAAATTGGAAACAACGCCCCAATGGGAAATCTTGGGTGAACAGGTTAGTATGTATGAAAACCTATCCCGTTCACAGCGTGCAAATGGATATCCTACTTTGGCGGCGACGGCATCGTATAACTATATGTCTATGGGTGATGATATTGGCCATATGTTTGACACCAAGGGCAGTCAGTCTGCCTATTGGGGTGTAGCATTACAGGTGCCGATATTTGCGGGCGGTGTAAATCGTGCCAATGCCACGGTAGAAGCAATGAACGCCATTGCCGCGCGCGAAGATTTGGCTCAGGCCAAGAAGTTGACAACCGAAGAATATAATAATGCGATAAAGTCATATAATCATCTGCGTGGCAATCTTGCGACATTAACCAAGGCGCGCGATTTGGCGGCCAAGACATATGATTTGTCCCAAAATAGATTTGCCGCGGGACAAACATCTGCGGTTGAACTGGCGGAAGTTTCTGCGGGGTTGTATCAGTTGGACTTAGCATTATTAAATACCAAGTACAAAATTTTAATGTCTGCAGAAAATGTCAAGAAATTGGGTGAGTAAAATGAAAAAGATACAAGGAATTCTTAGGGCGAAAAAAATTAAACACATCGCGTTCATTGTATTTGTTGTTGTGATGTTGGGCTGGGTTGCATTTCGTTTTGCGGTAATTGCATCTGAAAACGCCCGTGTTGTATTTAATACATCACGTTCTGCGTCCGATGTTGGTGCGCCTGTTGAAACAATGACCGCAGAATTAAAAACCGGTGTTTTATATACGCCTATATCAGTCAAAAATAATCGCGGCTATGTTTCTGCGGGAAATATATCCAACTTCAAATCTGGGCAAAAGATTGGTAACGGTAAAATAATTTCTGTGTCTAAAAACATCGATTATAACACGGGAATGTATCTTGTGCGCACCAGTGGCGTAGAAGATGGTGTTGCATATGCAGAATACATTGATAAATGTTTCTTTGTACCGTTATATGCAGTCGAAGACAATACTGTTATGATTTCGTCAAACAACATTGCGGAAAAACGTGCCGTAAATATTACACACCAAGATTCTGAAAATGTATGTATAACATCTGGGCTTTCCCAGGGTGATATTATAATATTATCCAACGTTTCGTCTGGTCAAAAAGTTCAATTCAAGCAACAGTTTTAAATAGGGGTATAGTCTATGTTAAAGTTTTTTGTTCGTCGTCCAATTACCACATTAATGTTTGTTTTGGTATGGGTTGTACTTGGTTTAGTTTCTTTTCCAAATATGAACATAGAACGCACACCGTCTGTTGATTTTCCGATGGTAACGGCGACGTTTATTTATCCTGGTGCATCACCAGAAGAAATTGAAACGCAAATTGTAAAGCGTGCCGAAGATGCAATATCAGAAGTATCCGAATTAAAGAAAATAACATCCCAAGCGTTCGAAAATAGTGCTTTTGTAATGGCGGAATTTAATCTGGGGGTAAATGTTAATGACAAATCTACGGAAATAAAAACAAAGTTAGATTCATTAATGTCAGATTTTCCATCAGATATGGAACAACCTGTTGTTGAAAAGTTAAATCCATTACAAGAATCTGTTATGGACATTGTACTAGAAGGGGCAGATGCGCGTGATTTAGAAGAATACGTTGATGATATTTTATCAAATAAAATTACTGCGATAAATGGTGTGGCAAGTGTATCTGTTTTTGGTGGTCGCGAACGCGCAATACGTATTGCAATGTCGCCAGATTCAATGGCGGCCCACGGTGTAACGGTTATGGATATTATAACTGCGCTTGCATCTCATAATTTAAACGTCCCTGGTGGCAAGATTGAAACAACCCAAGATTCTTCGAACGTGCGTTTCATAGGTGAATTTTCATCAATCGAAGACATTTCTAATTTACGTATCACAACCGCCGAAGGGGATAACTTTATTTTATCAGACGTTGCCACAATAACAGATGCGGCGCGTGATATTGAAAATGGCGCACGTTATAATGGCGAATCTGTTGTTATTGCGTCTGTGGTCAAGGCATCAGATGGTAATGCGATAAATATTTCACGTGCATTACGTGAACGCTTGCCACAGTTACAAGAAGATTTACAATCAAGATTTCCATCTGCCAATATGTTTATTGCGTCAGATTCTTCGATAACTGTATCTGACGAAACGGATAGCACGATTAATGGAATTATATTGGGTGTTATTCTGACAGTTTTGGTTTTATTGGCGTTTACACGTAATTGGCGATCAACGGTTATTGCGGGTGTTGTAATTCCTGCGTCTTTGGTTGCTGGATTTTTCTTTATGGACAATAACGGTTTTTCCATTAACGCGATGACATTGTTGGCATATTCTTCTGCGCTGGGGACATTGGTTTCAAATGCGATTATTTTGATAGAATCTGCATTACAAGAAATGCGTCGCGGCAAATCGCCCGAAGACGCCGCGATTGACGGAACCAAGAACGTTGCGGTATCCGTATTGGCGGGCGTTGGAACAAATGTCGTGGTGTTCTTGCCATTGGCATTTATGGGCGGTATTGTTGGACAATTTATGGTTCAATTTGGTATGACGGTGGTATATTTAACCTTGTTATCATTGATGTTCTCATTCACATTAACACCGATGATGATAGCCAAGTTTTTACGTTTGTCTGGTTCGCGCAAAGAAAAAAAATTAACAAAAAACCAAGAAAAAGAATTAAATTCCACCAGTTGGTTACGCCGTTGGTTTGCGTATCAGTATTCACATCCATGGCGTATAATTGGTTTAATGTTATTGATATTTTTTGGTTCATGCCAGATGATGAAATTTGTTGGAAATGAATTTTCGCCATCAACGGACGCGAACGAAATTACGATTACTGCCCGTGCCCCAATGGGTTCAACATTTGAAAAATCTGAATCGATTGCCATGCAACTGGAACAAGGTCTTGCACAGTTCAAAGAAGTAAAATCTACAACTGTAAAGATTGGTGAACGTGGATTACAGAATATAACAGTTACAGTTGAATTAGTAGATGTTTCTGAACGTGATATTTCTGACAAGAAACTTGCACAGAAAATATTACCAGTTATTGCGAATATTCCGGACGCAGAAATTCAAATCCGCGCGGGCGAAGCGATGTCCACTGGTATTACATCTGATTTGGTTTTAAATATTTTTGGACCGGACGATTCTATTCGTGAAGCATACGCAGAACAAGTAATCAACATTATAAATGAAATTCCCGAAGTACAATCTGCGGTACGTGCGCAACAAACACCTGCGATGGAAACTCAGTTTGTTCCAGACCAAGAAAAAATGAATTTCTGGGGCGTTCAAAATGCATACGCAGGCACAGTTTTGCGTTCTGCATTGTTTGGCAATGACGATTACAAGTACAAAGAAAATGGTGATGAATATCCAATAATTTTAGAATTTGCAAAACCATTTAAAACACGTGCTTTGTTTGATAATGTGTATGTAAATTCTCAAAAAGGTATGGTTCCATTATCTGCACTTGGGGAAATAAAGACAGAACGCGCAACCCCTGATATTCGTCGTGAAGATAAAAATAGATATACTGAAATTGACATTAACATTGGTAAATCTACTATGGGGCCGGTTCAATCAAAAATACAATCAGAACTGGACAAGATAGACTGGGAAAATGGTTATTACACTCAATTTGGTGGTATGTCAGACACCCAGGCAGAATCGCAATCTGAAATTGGTCGCGCATTTTTACTGGCAACTATATTGACATTTATGTTGCTGGCGGCAATTTTGAATTCATTGGCGCACCCATTCACGATTGCTACATCTATTTTGACAAGTTTTTCTGGGGTTTTTGTGATGATGTTTTTATCTGGTGCAACGATGAATGTTGGCGCTATGTTGGCTTTTGTTATGTTGGTTGGTTTGGTTGTTAATAATAATATTTTGGTACTTGAACCCACCATCGGCAGAATTGCATCTGGCGAAAAACCATATGATGCCTTGTGGACAGAATTACAAGACAGAAAGAATATGGTTTTAATGACATCAATTGCGGTTATTGCTGGTATGGTGCCACAGTTATGGTCTGTTGACGGTATGAAGGTTGCGATGGGTGCTGTAATGATTGGTGGTATGTTGGCCAGTTTGATATTCACCTTTACTTTGACGCCTGCATTGTTCTTTTTGATTGAACGTGCGCGTCATTGGCGTCCAAAATTACGCAAATAAAAAATCCCCGACTGGGGATTTTTTTAATGCCTTGCAGAAATTAAAAACGTTGTTTATAATTCGTCCCGAATAAACAAAAGGTTATATCTATATGTTAAAAAAAACAGACGTTGTATTATTTGATTTTGATGGCACATTATCTGCGGGCGATTCGAATATGGAATTTGCAAAGTATTGTTTCCGTCATAGTTTTCGTCCATGGTTATTTTTACCACTGATTGGGATTTGTGGAATTGCAAGAATATTTAACCCAGATGGAATTTGGTGGCGTGAAAACATACGTCGTTTTGTAAGTCCAAAATTAATCAAACGTTTTGCCAATGATTTTATCAAGTTGCACAAGCGTGAACGTTTTGGTTGGGCGCGTGAACGTGTTATGGCGGAACGTGATGCGGGTCGTCGTGTTATAATGGTATCTGCCAGTCCGGATTATTTATTACCTGCATTGGTACGTGATATGAAATTTGATGCGGTATTTTGTTCAAAAACTAACAAGAAAAAACCATGGAAGTATGAATTTTTATGTTGGGGCCGGAACAAGGTTATTGCCATGGATGATTGGGCGGTTCAGAATAAAATAATACCGCACGTTGTTCGTGCATATTCGGATAGCAAATCTGATATGCCGATGATGGAAATTGCGGACGAGCAGATTTGGATTGATAAAAAAACAGGGCTAAGAAAATCCGCCTAGTGCATGTAAAAAAATAAAGTGTTAAGTTGTTTCTATGGCGGCAATCGTAGAAACACTTTTTGATGTATTAAGCGCATCCATAGGCGCGATATTGGGGGCAGTATTTGCGTTTTATCTTAATCGCAAGCGTAACCGTCGTATGGCCTCTCAACAAAGCATAACCCGTCAAGAACTAGAAAAAATAAAACTAGAAAACGAACGCTTGCTATCTCAAATAAAAGAAAAGGAAAACATAATTTTAAAAATGCAGATGCAAATTTTAGGCACAAATACCAGCGAACCAAAACGTAGCAGAAAAAAATAACCCCATGTATTTTCTTACATGGGGAAAATAAAATTAAATTATTATTCCGAAACACCAATACTGTTGAACATTTGGATTCTCGTATTAACATTGGTACAGAAACTAAGATCTCCAATAGAACAATACAAAGAACAGTTTTTAGAACAGTCTGTGTTAGTTGTGTGTTTGGCTCTTTGTACCCAACCTGAAATGACGGGATGCGATATTCTGCAGTAACAGAATATACGATTTTCGCCATTTGCATCAACCCCACTTAGCCCCGGGGAAAATTGTTTTTGGTTAACCTCGGTCTGGGAAACGCATGTTGCCTCACCCGCAAGACGTCCGTACGAAAACTGTGCCCACCACGACCATTCTGCGGCGTTGTTGCCAGTTGAACTGCATTTAACCTGTGGATCAAATACCAGCACCATAACATTATCACGTGCGCACATATCTGTTGCATTTGCAAACATTGGTGCCGTACAAATTAACGTCGTAAAAATAATTTTTTTCATTTGTATCATCCCCTGTGTAAAAAAAATTAAACCGCCAAGGGATTCTAAGCGGTCGGGGAGTTCACAAATCATTCTGTTATTGATTCTGTTGCTTTTGGGTTGCCCCTATTGTATAACAAACAGCCCCCCGACTTTTATATAGTCAGGGATAAATAACGACACAAAACCACAGGAATGACATCGGATAACGATGCCCCCATATTTTGTACCGAACAGAACGGGCTTGTGACAGCCCCGAACCCATATCCCTATGGATTCAAGTTGTATTTTATCATTAAAAATCTGAAATGTAAAACGAATAAGAAATTGCGAATAATATCTTTGTCATCCCTGCGCAGGCAGGGATAGGGACTATAAGTTTCCCCGCCACCGCCGACCCCCGATGTGGGATAGTTCCCCTCCATTGGAGGGGTGTCCGCAGGACGGGGTGGTTAGAGCGTTCGTAATTATGCACCTATATACCGCACTCTCTTACCACCTCCCGGCTGCGCCGTACTCCTCCAACGGAGGAGAACTTCTTTTTTTGCCTGCACCACGAAGTTTTAACGAAGTGGTGTGATCCCTGGGCAGGCAGGGATAGGGACCTTAAAATTTACTTGGTACTAAATAAATGTTTGCCGGCGCGTTATTCTTCGCCAAAATTTAAATCACGTAATTTTTCAGCACGTGGTGTAATTTTCGAAACAGATGTTTGTAATTGTTCAATATCATTTTGCGCCTGTGCAAAATGTCGCGAAACATTTTCTGCACGCCCGGCCAGTCGTGATAAATCAGTCAGCAACAGATCTAATTCTTTTCGTATTTTTACTGCAACTCGTTTAATTTTTATGTCGGATAAAACTGCCCGAATTGTATTCAGTGTTGCCCATAATGTGGATGGCGATACGATAAATACTTTTTTTCGTGCGGCATATTCAATTGTGTTTGGAAATTCGCGATGCAGTGTTTCGAATATGGATTCAGACGCAATAAACATCATTGCTGATTCTGCGGTTTTCCCAGTAATAATATATTTTTCCCCAATTGCATCAATATGTTTACGAACGTCCAGTTCAAATTGCTTGCGTGCCATTCCATCATTCGCATCATTAATCATACGATTATAACTTTCCAACGGGAATTTGCTATCGATAATCATATCCCCCGGCGGATACGGCAGGCGTATAACACAGTCTGGTCTAACCCCGGTTTCAAGTACGGACTGAAATGCGTATGTTTCAGGTGGCATAATATCGCGCACTAAATCTTCGAGTTGCCTTTCCCCAAATGTTCCGCGTGCTTGTTTGTTGCCCATTAAAATATTTTTAAAGTTTGCGATATCGCTGCTGATATTTTTTAGTTCAATTGCATTTTGTGATAAGGCGCCAAGTCTTTCCGCCAATCGTTCACGCAAACGTGCATTATCTTCGCGCAGTCCAGAAATATCAAAAACCGGTTTACGCATCAGTATCGCAATCAATAAAACAATAATAATTGTCAATAATACAAAAATATAAGTTGTCATTTTCTAATCCTTTGGTATTATTTATTATAACAAGGGAAATATAAATGTTGCAAATGAAACTTTGTGGTGATTTAGTTTTACGAACGGTTTGCGAACCGGTTGGTGAAATTACACCTGATTTATTATCTACATTGGACACAATGGTAAAAATGATGCGTGAACAAAACGGGGTTGGGCTTGCCGCACCCCAGGTTGGTTTTACATCACGCTTTTTGGTAATGATGGACCCCGATAGCGAGGTTATATATCGTATGATAAATCCAAAAATTATTTCGCGTGGAACGGAACTTTGCACAATGGAAGAGGGCTGTTTGTCTGTCTTGGGTCCGGATGGTTTACCGGTATTTGCAAATGTTACGCGCCCAGAAAGCGTTGTTGTTGAATGGACGGACGAAAACGGTGATAGCAAGGCTGCACAAATGTCTGGCGTTCCTGCCCGCATTGTTCAGCATGAAACAGACCATCTTGATGGTAAATTATTTATCGATTATTTGCCCGCGGTTCGTCGTGAAATGGTAATGCGCAAGGTACGGAAGCATAAAAAATGAAATTAGTTTTAATGGGCACAAATGATTTCGTTGTCCCTATCTTTGAAGCAATAAGAAACGCAGGCCATGAAATTGTGGCTGTGTTCACTCGCGCTCCAAAACCAATGGGGCGGAAACAGATTTTAACTCCTTCACCTGTACATATTTGGGCGGAAACTAACGGACTAAAATTACATACCAATATCAATGAATATAATTATTCACCAGATATGGTTGTGGTTATATCTTATGGTGTGATATTGCGCGATAATGTTTTAAATTCTACGCCTGTTATAAACATTCACCCCAGTTTATTGCCAAAATATCGTGGTCCATCACCAATAAGAACCGCGCTTTACAACGGCGACACAAAATCGGCGGTATGCCTGATGGCTGTAACTCCCGAATTAGATGCGGGTGATATTTATATATGTCGTGAATTTGAAATTGATATCAATGAAACTAATTGCGATATTGAAAAACGGGTTTCTGAAATCGGGTCAGATATGCTGATTGAATATTTAAAAAATCCATCTTCATATCCTGCGAGCCCACAAATTGGCGAACCAACATTTACAAAAAAATGGACCGGCGCCGATGAAGTCATAGATTGGTCGCGTGGGGATGTTGCGGTGCATAATCAGATACGTGCATTGGGGGCAGGGCGCACAAAAATAAACGGCATAGATATCAAGATTTTGAAAACGAAGTTAAATAACGACAAACTTGAAATATTGCAATTACAACCCGCGGGCAAGAAACCGATGGATTGGAAAAGTTTCCTAAATGGTTTACGTGGTACGGACATAAGGATTGGTGAATGAATAAAAAAAATTGTGGAATTTGGCACGAAGCGATAAAAATCTCTGAACATAATGACGATGGTGCCTGTCCGTGTTTAGGGTGTTTGGGATTGCGTTGTACGAATTGTAGTGTGTACATTAAACTTGCGAATCTTACATATGAAGCGTATATGAAAGACATGCCAACAAAATGTCAGTTATGTCGCGGGATAAAACAAAGATAAAAATTATGACACGATACAAAGTTGTTTTAGAATACGATGGAACAAATTTAATTGGCTGGCAGGAAAATCGCCAAGGTCCATCTGTTCAGTCTATTATGCGTGATGCGCTGGAATCCTTTTGTGGGGTTCGTGCAGATGTGGTTGCGGCGGGGCGCACAGATTCTGGTGTTCATGCGATTGGGATGGTTGCGCATTTTGATATTGATGGCGATTATGATTCTAATACAGTTATGCGTGCATTGAATTTTTATTTAAATAATCAGCCTGTTTCTGTTTTGTCTTGTGAAGTGGTCGATGATGATTTTAATGCGCGTTTTTCATGTGTTGCGCGCCATTATAAATACATTGTTTTAAATCGTGCTGCTGCGCCGGTATTAAAGAAAGATAGGGTATATTGGGTACCACGTAATTTAGACATAGACGCGATGCGTGCGGCCGCGAAAAAGTTAATCGGCAATCACGATTTCAGCAGTTTTCGTGCATCAGAATGTCAGGCAAAATCCCCAATTAAAACCCTTGATAAAATTGAAATCATTGTTTCGGGCGACGAAATAATTTTTGAATTTTCTGCGCGTTCATTTTTACATCATATGGTACGAAATATAGTTGGCACATTGATAGAAATTGGTTTGGGCAAGCCATATGATATCGATGAAATATTTGCCGCCAAGAATCGCAGTGCCGCGGGCCCAACTGCGCCGGCAAGCGGATTATACTTTGTTCGTGCGGATTATTAATTCCATAACCTGTTATGTCTCAGGTGTTCAACACGTCCGTCTTCATAAATCAAAATTGCGCCGTTTTGAATTTTATTTGCGCATTGTTCTGATTTAATATCAAAGTAAGAAATAATATAATCGACATTATCGTCTTTGCATAATGTTTTTATATTATTCATCAGCGGAACGAATTTTTGGATATAAACAATATTTTTATACCGATAAACACCGCGTTCATGCTTGCGTCGAATATTCTTTGTTTTTGTCGGTTCACCATTTCGCTGCTTCCAGGTATCAAAAGCAAAATAATGATTCGACGCCCTTGATTTATTAAATTCTAATTTTCCATCATCGCGTAAAAACGCCACCAGTTCATGATCATTTGACGCATAGAATATCGGTTTTGGTGTCTTGATTACGGTTAATATTCCCGCCACAACAAAGACACAAAATAAAATATAATTTATTTTAATTTTTATTGGTTTAACAATAGTCAATCCGATAAACGCACAAATAAAAAGAATAATCGCGATATTTGATATATGTGGCATTTGTAAATTTGCCAACGGTAAATCAGAAATATTCTTTGCAACATTTATCAAAGAATCATATGCCCAATCTGCGATATCCAACGGCAATCTGATATTAAATATTGCTGAAATTGTTCCTATTAAAACGCAAGGCATAATAACGACGGAAAATATAGGCAACAATATCAAATTTCCAATCAAACTATAAATTGGAATTTTACCGAAATGCATTGCCACAAATGGTGCGGTAAATATGGTTGCAACAACCGAAGTAAGAACACACGCATAAATAATCCTAAGGAATTTATTTTGTGGCATTTTGGGTTTGACAATTGAATACATCCAAATTAATCCCCACACCGCCATAAAAGACAATTGAAATCCCGCTTGCATAACATAGTGCGGATTTATCAAGAAAATAAAACAAAATACGATTGCTATATTTCGCATAGAAATCACACTGCGTCCAAACGCAAATGCTAAAAACATCAGTGTTGTCATTGCGAACGCACGTACGGTTGCGACATCTATTCCCGACAAGAACAGATATAGCAGCAATCCCAACCACGCTGCACCCATTGCGGGAATTTTTGCAGGATACCTGCGCGTAATGTATGGTATTGAACGAAATATCAGATAAAATATTGCGAACAACCATCCGCCCACTAATGTCATATGAAATCCACTAATTGACCAAACGTGCCCGATACCTGTTGCAGTCCATATTTCATTATCTTCTTTTGGAACTGCGTTTTTATACCCCAGCACCAATGTATCTGCCAGAAAAGATTTTGCATTGTCGTGCAGATAATTTCGTATTGAATTAATTCCAACAAAATTTTTGTGATTAATAATTTTTATATTGGTCGCATACCCATTTGCTGTCAGATTATTAAAATAAGCCCATCTGGCATAATCAAAGCTTTCTGGGGCGTATGCATTTGTGGGTTTAAATAATGCACCTTGAAAATTTATTTCATCACCAATTTCTGGCAAGGGTACATCATCGGTCAAAGAAATACGAATAATTGCATTTCCAGTGCCTGCGTGAATATCATCTGCATTAACATTTAAATAAATTCTGGTTTTATCGGATACATAGTCAATCGATTTAACCATTGCACTAATATTAACGGAACGCAAATCGTGTTTTATAATTGGCGTATTGATAAGATTTGTAAATATTGCGGCATAACAAAACCCGAATACACCCAACCCAATTGCGCGCAATAGTATAGACGTTCGTTTGAAAAATATTAAAATTATTGCGATTAAAAAGAAAATTATACACCCAATAAAATTTGGTTCTTTATCAATGGTGAAATAAACCCCGGCGCCGGCTGCAATCAAGAACGGCACATACAAGAATAAATTTTCACGTTGATTATTTAACCATTTCCGCATAACGTTAGTATAGGATTTTAGTCGGGCTAAATTCAAGTCCCTATTAACGTCCGCCATATATAAAAGAATTATTTTTTGAAATTTCGATTATAGCATCAATATTGTCATTTTCGGATGTTTTTTGTCGTTTAATTTTTCCGCAAACATCACATTTATGCGTAATAATATACTTTGCCCCATCTGCTTCGACGGCGATTGGCTTCATCATCCCACCACAAGTGGCCGCCCGATCCCCAGGATTATTATCGACATGCCTGGACCACAGGCAATTTGGACAGTGATTTGTATATCCATTACCACGAACAACTGCGCCACAGTGGGCGCAGTTAAAATCTTCAACGGTTTTTGTAAAGCCTTTCATTATAACCCCAGTGCATTACGATACATTTGTGTTAATTCGTCTGCCTCGTCCAGTTCATCTGGGTCAAGTTTTCTTAGACGAATCATTTGTCTGATATATTTTGGGTCAAATCCTGCGGATTTAGCCTCGCTATAAATTTCTTTGATATCCGCAGCGATTGCGGCCGTATCCTCATTTAATTTTTCGATTCTTTCGATAATGCTAATTAATTGTTGATTATCGATTGCGCCATGATTTGCCTGTTTCATTTCAGTTTTCCCCTTGTTTATTTATAAATAATATGATATATGAATATTCGTAAAAATCAAGAAAACAAATTTAATTGGGAAGAACGAAAAATGAAAAGATTTACAAAAATAACTGCATCAATTGGTCCAAAATGCGAAGACAAAGAAACCCTAACACGTATGATAAGCGCTGGTGTTAATATGTGCCGCTTGAATTTTAGTCATGACACGGGTGATGTCCAAGGGCGCAAGATTGATATGATACGTGAAATTTCATCTGAATTAAATATGCCTGTTGCGGTAATGATAGACTTACAGGGGCCAAAGCACAGAATTGGTAATTTTGCCACCGAAGATAAATATCCACTTGAACTGGGCCAGAAGTTTACATTTGATACTGACGCGACACCTGGCGACAATACGCGTGTTCAGTTACCTGATACTGATGTTCTTGGGTCGTTAAAAGTTGGCGATAGAATATTATTAAACGATGGCAAGATTGAAATGCGCGTTGATTTTGCATCCCCATCCAAGGTTGACGCAACTGTAATTCGTGGCACGGAAATTTGGTCGCGTCGTGGCTTTAATTTACCAGATACAGAAATTGCTACATCTGTTTTAACCGCCAAGGATAGGGCAGATTTGGAATACGCTATAACCAAGAACCCGGATTGGGTTGCGATATCTTTTGTTCAAAAACCAGAAGACATTGCCGAAGTGCGTGATTTTATAACGGGACGCACATCCCATCCTATTAAAATTATTGCCAAGATAGAACGTCCAAATGCGGTTGAACGTATTACTGATATTGCTGCGATTGCGGACGGTATAATGATTGCGCGTGGCGACTTGGCGGTAGAGGTTCCCTATGCAGATGTTCCTGCGATATCACGTCGTATTATTCGTGAATGTCGCAAAATGAACAAGCCTGTAATTGTTGCAACGCAAATGTTGGGGTCGATGGTGAATAGTGAATTCCCAACCCGCGCTGAAATTACAGACGTTGCGAATACGGCGTATCTTCGTGCGGATTCATCTATGACATCCGAAGAAACAACAATTGGTATTAATCCAGTTAATGTGATTGAAACGATGTCAAATATATTATCACACGCAGACATGGATACAATTGCGAATCCTTATGATTGGTCGCGTGTTGAAAATATCCCTGAAAATGATTGGTCGCGTTCTGTGGCATCAATGGCATATTTGAACAAAGCATCTGCGATTGTTGTTTTTGCACGTGATACGGCGACTGCGACGGAAATATCTTGTCGCAAACCAGATATCCCAGTAATTGCGATATGTAACGAATCTGTGATTGCGAATCAATTATGTTTGGCGCGTGGAATTTTCCCAATATACGATAACGAATTATTTGGTATGCGCGATGCATTTAATGCGGTCCGCAGATTTCACATAAATTCTGGCAAACTTGTAATTGTGGACGGTGAAAACATCAGTCTGCGTACACTAGATTAAAATCAAATCCCCCGATTGGGGGATTTTTTAATGAAAAAATCATTCCCCCTGTATCATCCCGTGGCTTGACTTTCGCCCCACAAGGGGGCAGGATATCTTTCAACACCCTTTGCCCGCACCACGAAGTTTTAACGAAGTGGTGTCATCCCTGCGCAGGCAGGGATAGGGTCTATAAAATTTACCTAACTTTATCTGCACGCGTTTCACACGCATTACCTGGGTTCCGTGGCCAAACCACGGAATGACAATTTTTTAAGCAAAAAAATTGTTCTCCTGCCCCCGGTGTGGGGCGGGTTAAT
>JAZRSI010000057.1:0-8792 GCA_045651445.1 Candidatus Enterousia sp.
AAAAATACATAAAAATTAATTTTTTTTTTTTTTTTTTTTTTTTTTTTTTTCTAGGAAAAAATAGCCTTTTGTGATACCATTTTTTGTATTAAAAAGGAATGAGAATGAAGGCGAAAATTTTACAAGTTTGTATGACTCTGACTGCCGTTTCGGTGCCTGCATTTGCAGATGATAATTTAAATATGGCAATTGATAATGTGCGTGTGGCATGTGGTGGTATTTCAACCGAATTGTCAGATTTGAAGACTAAGGCGGGCATTTCGACGGCTGTATCTGCGGTTGGTACCGTTGCTGGTACTGTTGCATTAGGTACAGGTATCAGTAAGTCGGGCGTTGACAAGGAAGCGAGTAAGTTGGAAGAAAAGTTGAAGGCTTATGTTGAAAAATATAAAGATGTTCCAGTTCAGAACCTTGTTCTTAAAGATGAGAAGAGCTTTTTCACTGCTCTGTTAGGTGTTTCAGAAGGTCAGATTAGTGTGGGTACGGATGAATCACAAGAGAAGATTGGACACGATATAAAAGAACTTGATGAATTGAACCAAAAATCAAAGCGTTTGGGGAATGTTCGTACGGGAACAATGGCGACAACTGCGGCGACCAGTATTGTGGGTGCGGTATTGTCCGGAACGAATCGGGTCAAGGGTGATTTGAAGACACAGATTGATGCGTGTTTGACATCTGTTCGGATTTTGTCTGATGTTCGTATGCAGGCGCGTATATCGGGTGCGGCAACGGACGAAGAATTGTCGCGTGCAGAAAATATTGTTCGTGCATGTGAAGAATGGTCAACGGTTGATGTTTCTAGTATAAATAAGAAGGCCACGGGGGCTGCAATAACCAGTGGTGTTGCCGCGGGTATGGGGGTTGCAGGAACGGCGACCAGCGCGGTTGCTAATTCGGACAAGGCGCGCAATGGTGATGAAAACAAGGAAAAAGGATTGAATACGGCATCAAATGTCTTGGCGGGTGGCGCGGCGGCGGCATCTTTGACGGCGACGATATTGAATGGTGTGCAGATTAAGACAGTTAAACGTGCGGCAACAGTTGCCGATGAATGCGAGGGGGCGCTAAAATAATATGAAGCAGATTTTTAGATTATCAACTATATTGGTTTTACTGTTGGGAATTACTAATGTCGCAAGGGCGGATGATTTGCTGTTTGATGAGACTACTGTTATAGAGTGGAACGGTGATGTTGTAGAAAAAGCGCTTGAAAAAATGGATTTTGGTGCTAGTACGGCAGAAGATATAAAAAACGAAAGTGGTTATTTGCAAGATAAGTTTGCTCCTGCAATTTGGCAGAAGATTTTGAATTCCATTAAAGGAAATGGGTGGGGGACAGACAATCAGTTGAATGACATAGTAGAAAAAGGCAAAGAAGCCCTGTTAGATGTGTTTGATAAAAAAAAGAATAAGTTTTCTGTTGGATTTGCGGTGGAGCAATGTAAAGCAGATAAATTTAAATTCAGATGGGATGCATATGGTTTGTGGGTTGAATTAGGATGTGCTTCTTTTGGGAAGAATTTAATTGATTTTAATAATGAGGAATATTTGGCCGAATTGGATACAACACCACAGGAGTTGTGTAAAAAGATGAAAAAAGGTTTTGGGTGGAAGGGTGATGTTTTTTGTGCCGCGCATTGTAATAAGTTCTATGATGATAGGGTTGTTATAGTAGGTGAAGATTTAGAATCTCAGGTTCATGTCGTTGAGGATTTTTGTGATGGTACTTGGTTTGGTGGGGATTTTTGCGTAAGATGTTCTGAAAAAGAAGGGTGTAAGGAGTTTGATAATTTTAAAGACTGTTTTTCGGGGAGTTTTACGGAATGGGAAATTTCAGAAAGCCGTGTAAAGGAGCTTTGTAGTGATTTTTCTATAATAATGGAAGAAGAAATTAATTGTTCTTGGGAATGTAGTATGTTTGGGCAAGATTATTTAAAGATTTATGAAGATGATGAAAAGTTGTTAGAGCTAGAATTTGGTGATCTTTGTCAAGGTAAGTTCTCTAGTAGCCCAAAAAAGCTTTCGTGTGAAGATGGGGAGTGTAAAGAGTAATTAATACTTTCTTCCTTTTATCATTTGACCTGGGGGGGGGTGGGTGTTATACTGCCCAGGCGATGATAAAAGGGTAAGGTATGAAATATTATAAAATATCAGAAGTTGCTTATAAAAATGCATTAAAGCAAATCGAAAATCTGAAAAAACTTAATTTGGGTGAGGTGCCAGACGCCATTGTTGCGTCTTTGGAAACGTCTTTGAAGGATGCAAAACTTGAATCTGCGCGATTGGTTCCGACCTTGTCCTTGCCACAGCCCGATTTAACAGGCAAAGAAATTTTGACTTCGAAAAAAATGCAAAGTATGTTCGGGGCAAATTATCAGGGATTGTTGTATTTTAATTTTGATTTGTGTAAATGGAATACAAAAGATTATTTGGGGTATAAATTAAAGCCGTATGAAGCAAATGAAAAAGAATTGTATTTAACCAAAGAAATTTTAGAGGCAGATGAAAGATTGCAAAACCAAGAAATTGTCGCAATGGCAACTATGTTGGTTGATAACATGAATTATCCAGGATATGCGGAAATTGCAGCAAGTCCGACCTTTAACCCAAATGGAAATGCTGTTCTGGGGACGATTGTTTTGCGTGATTTATTAAGCAAGAAAATTCTGCCGGTGCCGGTAATGACTCATTGGATGGGGGTTGAAAGGTATAGAAATCCACAAGTTGCAAAAAAATCTGGAATGATAGAATTCGCAGATAGGGCCGGTGGTGGACATTTTAAACAAATTTTGTTAAATCTGCGTGGAAAGATTAAATAAAGAAATCCCAATTTATGGGATTTTTTTGTGGACAATCAATTTTTCTGTGTTAGAATTTTTTTCCAATGGGGCAGAGAATGTAAGACAACAAAAAAGGTAAATTATGAAAAAGATTTTGTTGGCTGGTGTTTGTCTGGCTGTCTTTGATTGTGCGGTAATGGCGTCTGATTTTTCTTATACAGAAACTGAAACCGTTACTACGTACGAAGAAATTAATGTTACTGTTCCTGTAAAAACAACATGTGGCGCACGTTATAGTTCTTGTCATCAGGTTCGCCCTTGTGCAAAAAAAGCCGTTGCGGAACCTGTTCGTGTCAAAACACACACTGAAGTTATCGATCATTATCAGGTTTATCAGCCTGTAACAATTTACAAGCCAATGGGTACGCAGATTGAACGCCGCGTGATGCCGGTGAAAAACTGTAATAAATGTGGGGCGTAAAAATGAAAGTAAATATTTCAGACGAAGCAAAATTTGTTTTGCGTTTTTCTGGTGCGGAGATGAAACTTCTTAGAGGTTTGTTGAAGGATTCACCCAAAGCGTTAAATATTTTGAATCGTAGCGTTGTTGCAGTAAAAGAACCAGCGAAAGTAGAAAATTTAACGAACGAAAATTTGCCAAAGTTTTTAGGAAAGGCCGCAAAGTTTGCGTTGGTATATAATTTCGATACATCGAAATGGAATAAAGATATGTTCTTGGGGCATGGAATTAAATTTCAAAAAGAAGATTCTATTGTCGCAGAACAAGCCAAGAAGAAATTAAATCAGTCTTTGGCCCCTGAATTCGAAGTTGTAGCGTTTGTTACAATGCCAATAAAAGATGGATTATATACAGATAGCCTATATTCAATAAAAAATCCAAATCCAAACGCATATGGCTTAATCGTTGTTGGGAATATATTGTGCCGTAATTTGCTGACAAATAAAATAGTGCCAGTGTCGTCGGTGTGGTCTGTTGTTGCAGAATTTGCCAAAAAAAGCGATGTTGTAAATGGCGCCGGTTGGTTCGCAGCACAGATGAATTCTAATGAAGATGTGTCAATGAGAAAGCGTGTTTTAAATAACTTTTTGTTGTCGCATTCAAAATAATAAAAAGTCCGAAAAAAACGGACTTTTTTGTTGTATAAATGTTTGACTTTTGGGTTCTTGTGATATAAAATATCCCACGCGTACATTTATATGGTATGCAGCCATTTGGCGAAAATGATAAACTAAGCTAAAAGGAAATATAAATGATTGAAAAAAACTGGATGAGCTTGATTAAGCCAAAAAAATTGGAAATCAAGACAGATGAAAATAATCCTAATATCGCAACGTTGGTTGCAGAACCATTGGAAAAAGGTTTCGGACTGACATTGGGGACTGCGTTACGTCGTGTATTGTTGTCTTCTTTGCAGGGGTGTGCACCAATTTATATCAAAATTGATGGTGTTCAACACGAATTTTCCAGCATTTCTGGTGTACGTGAAGATGTAACAGATATTATCTTGAATTTAAAAGGCGTATATTTCAAAGCCCTGAACGAAGGTCAGCACAAGGCTTATTTGAAAGTCAAGGGACCAGCAGTTGTTACAGCAGGTATGATTGAAACATCTGGTGGTGTCGAAGTTATGAATAAAGATGCTGAAATTTGTACTTTGGACAAGGGTGCAAATTTGGATATGGAAATCACATTGGGTACAGGTCGTGGTTATGTTCCTGCGTCTGCACATGCAGATGGTTTGCCATTGGGTGTAATTCCTGTGGATTCTATCTTCTCGCCAATTTTAAATGTTGCAACAGAAGTTTTGCCAACACGTGTTGGTCAATCAACTGATTTTGATAAGCTGGAATTGACAGTTAAAACAAATGGTTCTGTAACCCCAGAAGATGCAATCGCATTTGCTGCGCGTATCTTGACAGACCAATTGGTTGTCTTTATTAACTTTGAAGATCCTGCACAAATCAATGCGCCAAGCGAAGAAGAAAAAGCAAAAGATGCATTGCCATTCGATCCAAAATTGTTAAAGCATGTTGACGAATTGGAATTGTCTGTTCGTGCAAACAATTGCTTGAAGAACGATAAAATCAACTGGTTGGGTGAATTGGTTCAAAAGACTGAAGCAGATATGTTGAAAACACCTAACTTTGGTCGCAAATCTTTGAATGAAATCAAGGTTCAATTGGAAGCTATGGGGCTTGGTTTGGGTATGGAAGTTCCAGGTTGGCCACCAGAAAATATTGCGGAGTTGGCAAAAAAATACGAAGACCCATACAAATAAATTAAATTCTGTGGACGCTTGTTGTGTTTGTCGGTCCTTATGTAGGTTCAACTACACTGCGAACCGACAAACACTTCCAATCGTCGCACATAATTTAATTTCTTGCAATTTGTGGGAATTTATATAAAATAAAGCGAATTTTAATTCCATGATTCTGGAATTTTGTGTTTCAGGTCATGGGCGTCTCAAAAAATCCCGCTCGTAAAAGGGTAGGGCAGAAACACAAAAGGAGTAATTGATGAGACATATGAAAGCAGGTCGTACATTTAATCGCGACACAAATGCTCGCAAGGCTTTGTTTATTGGCTTGGCGAAAAACTTGATTGAAAAAGAACAAATCAAAACAACATTACCAAAGGCAAAAGATTTGCGCAGTGTCGTTGAAAAATTGATTACTCGTGCAAAGGTTGATACGGTTGCTAATCGTCGTTTGACTGCGTCTGAATTGGGTAATTCATCAGCGGCAACTGTAAAAAAATTGTTTGATGTTTTGGGTAAACGTTATGCAAATCGTCCAGGTGGTTATACCCGTGTTTTAAAGGCTGGGTTCCGTTATGGCGATGCTGCACCAATGGCGATTATCGAATTGGTTGATCGTGATGTAAATGCCAAGAAAGCAGTTGCACCGGTCGCAGAAGAAGTTGTTGAAGAAGTTGCAGAAGAAGCAGCAAAATAATGACTTGTTCATAAAAAATCAAGAACCGCAATCGCGGTTCTTTTTTTATATTTCATTTATTTTATTTCGTTGATATCTGTTATGACGGTTATGCCATCGGATGTCCAGTTGGTTATTTGGTTTTCGATATCAAGAATATTTGTTGCGGCTAAATATATCATTGGTGTTAACTTATTTTTTTCTGCGGATTGTTTTACTAATTTTATTGGCGACGGGATTGTTTTTCCTGCGGCAAACCAATTGTCTGTATCGGTTACCCAGAAATCGGTGTTGTTGTGTGTAATTATTGCAAATTTGTCTGTAAGAATGATGTCGTCAACTTCGTTATATGGTATATTGTTGTTTGTTAAATGATTTTTTATTTCGCTATTGTTAAATGTTGTGTTCGCTTCGGATGTTGGCGAATCAAAATTGATTTCTGTAAATGTTGGTATGGGGCCAAGTTCCATTGTGTTAATGTCTGATGGAATGTCTATGTCAAAATCGTCTGGTAATGGAAATGTGTCTGTGTCAAAGTCGTTGATTGGTTCCAATGACATATTAGTTATAGGGGTATTTGTTTCGGTAATGTTATTTGTATTTTGCGGTGGAATGGCGTTGTCTATTTTGTTGATATGTAATGTTTTGTTCGCAAGATTATTGCGTGCGCGCAAGAACATTGCTTGCATTTCCATTGGTATGTCTTTTGATATTGTGTCGGCTTTGGTTTCTTTTTGATCCGATGGTTCGGTTGTTGGTTGTGTGTCGTTTTTTTCTTCTTTGACAGGTGTTTTTGCGCGTGCGCCAAATTTTGGAAATTTTATTTTAGGTAATGGTAACGTAATTAGTGGCTTTTTTGTGCGGATAATAATTGTTGTTGTGGCGACATACAAAGGTATCGCAGATAAAATTAATATACCGAATACAAATCCGCCAAAACCACGTAATTGTGCACGCATTAGGCGATTCCATTGTGCGCCGTTAAATATATCAAAATTAAACATATGGTATAATATCGCCCAAGAAAAGGCGATATACGCAATTGTCCAAATAATTGCGTGCTTGTTAGACTTGAAAAAATTAATCAGTTTAGTTGTCATATTGATGTTTATTATAGACTATAAATAGAATTTGTCAACAGTTTGTATTATTTTATAAAAAGCGTTTTTATATTGCTAATTTTTGTGTTATAATAAGATAAATTATACTAGGGGGATATTTATGGTACGTTTTTTTTGGCTATTTGGAATGTCGATTGCTTCGATCGGTATTTTGGGGCAAATTGGAACTGCGGATGCGGTATCTGCGGTTGGACGTGGTGCGCCCCAGGGTGTGCGTAGTGCTGGCGCAATGGCGGCGCGTATGCCAAGTATGCCGGCGATGTCAATAATTTCCATTGGTAATATTTCAACTGATATCCCAGAAACACCAGTTAAACCAGATGTTCCCGTGGAACCAGAACAGCCAGATACACCAGTTGAACCAGATGTGCCGGTTGAACCGGATGCGCCAATTGTTTCAGAATGCGAAGATGGCGGGGTCAAGAATTCTGATTATACCGTATCTATGTGTATGGATGATATTTTGCGTTGTGTTAATTCTGGTGGGTTTTCAAATGGCTTGAATGAATTGTTTAATGTTGGGGTTATGAATGACGTAATCGCAGGGAAATCAAATGCCTGTCAAAATCAAATCCAGAAATGTGTATCTGATGTTCGTACGGACTGTGCAAATGTGTATGCAAATTCTGGGGCGGTATGGACTGATTTTGATACACGGGTAGTAAAACCAGAATATTATAACTTTGTTTTGCGCAAGACGGGCTTAAGTCCCGCGCAGGCCGAAGGAACTTGTGCCGTATTGGCGGGAACGGATGCAGACAAGAAGGCATATTGGGATTCGATGTCGGCAACTTGTTATGTTCGTGTTGCGGCATATAACAAAGGCAGTCAAATAACTAATACATGGTTGTTTGGTGCCGCAGGAAATGATGAACCTGCACAGGTTTGGCGTGCCACGGGTGATGTCTTTACTTGTAACAAAGATTTGTTTGGATTTTCTTTGATGAATAAAACACGTACCGCTGCGGTTGTTGGTGTTGGTGGTGGCGCAGTGTTGGGAACGGGAATTGGTGCAATTGCCGGTCATGGGGCGCGTGATTTTGATTGTTCTAATTCTAAACATTTAAAGGAATTGACAGAAAGCCTGCAGCGAAGTGGCAAATTTGGTGTTTTGAATCAGTATTTGATGCCGAATATGTTGTCAACGACGGATTTGATAACAACTGCACAGTGTCAAGAAATTATCAATTTGTATAATAAATATACAGAATATATGGTTGCAATTGATGAATGTGCCGCGGCGGGATATGATAGTGTAGATTTATCTATAAAGATGAAAGTTACTATTAATGACAAGACGGTTGTGGATGTTCCTGTAAAGGATGGAAAGATTGTTGGTGATATTAATGCGATATTAAAGCAATCGGGACATGCTGCGATTTCTCAAGAAGAAATAAACAGAATAACACAAAACGTAGAAAGCCAGATTCGTGAAAAGATGAAATTACGTACAGAGGACACGTGTAAGTTCAAGCCGTTTAATCAGGCAAAGGTAAGTGGTGCGGGAATTTATTGTAATGCGGTTACTGGATGCGTATCTGTGTCGGAGGCACGAACCGAGGTCCAAACATTGGGGGATGTTTTTGCAGGAATTGAAATATTAAATGGCGAAGAATCCAATATGGGCAAGGCAATCGGTATTGGTGCGGCGTCTGGTGTTGGGGCAGGTGCCATCGCAACGGCGATAACTGCGTTGGTTGAACATAATAACATATCGTGCGTTGTTGGAAATGATTTAGGGCAGGTTGGATTAAAGAAATCCTATTCAATTGATGGATTGAAAGCTCTTTATACGAAATTAGGTTTAAATATCCAAGAATAAAAAAATCCCCAAATGGGGATTTTTTTAACGCAATTACCTCGTCCCTCTTTGTCATCCCTGCGCAGGCAGGGATAGGGTCCCCCAACCGTGCGCAACGCGCACCAATAATAT
>JAZRSI010000058.1:0-2468 GCA_045651445.1 Candidatus Enterousia sp.
CCCCCCCGCAGTTGACAAATTTGATTTTTTTGTGCCTTTCAATATATTTATCACATTTGTTGCCGTTGTTTTAGCTGCGTCTGTCATAACACAATTTCCAGATTTTTTCTCATACCCGTCTCTGCACCTACATTCGCCATAATAATCATTCCAATAATAATTATCCTTGTCATTACATTTTATCTTTTCATGTTCAACACTACCTATCTTTATACATTCACCATCAATCGTCATTTGATTTGCAAGATAACCTGCACGACAAACACATTGATTATCTTTCCAAACACCTTCTGTCTTTTCACAATTTGTCTTGTATTCAGAATCTGCAACTATACTGGTTCCATCAAACTTACATGGACCTTTTACATAACAACGATTTTCTTCCTCTTTATATTCTGTATCGCAACCTTTTATAGATTTAGCCCAATGTTTATAAAATGCATCACAAGTACTTTTATTAGCGGTATTAATAATCTTGCCATTAGAAAAAGTCATTTCACCAGGCCACTCTGTAAAATATCCTTCACTTTCTGCAATAGTTTGCAAACTATCATATTTAACACAAATCTGGCTGGGTAATTTATCTGTATTAATCGCGGTCAGTAATTCTTGATATCCCTTGGTTGTCAAACCACAATATTTTGTACGCTCTATCTTATCGACCCCAGACCCCATACCGGCTGTAAAGCGATTTGTACTGCCATATGCGGGCGAATCCTGTAAAATAATTTGTTGTAATATATCCAAATCCAACATCGCGGCACTACGTTTATTTTTAGTACCGAATATCTGAATCGAATCCAACGCAGATGTCGCACATCCAACACGAACCAATCCGTCTTCTTCATCATTTTCATTTATCCATTCACGTTGAACTTCCTTGGATGAATCCAAGATTCCAATTTGCGTACATCTGATATCATCCTGTGGCGGGATTGCGGTACCATCGCGACACGACTGACCACCACGAACAACACCGCTCGCAATAGAACGCCCATTCTGGCAATTGGTATTATCGTACGTCTTGTCCACCAACACACGATTTCCTTTGCTATCTGTTCCATAATCAACCGCATCCGAATAACGACACATATATTTTCCCCAACGATTACAACCGCCATTCATCATCATAATAACATCGGTAATATCAACACCCGCCGCCAACGCCGTTTGAAGCGCATCATAAATTTGATCTATGATATCTTCGTATGGCTGAAAGAATCCATTTGCCTTTTGCTTGAATATTTTAACACGTTTTGGCCCAGTACAATTATTCCCACGCGTATCACATCCTGCGTAATTAAAAATATCATCCATTATGGCTTTTAGTTTTTTTAAATTCTGCTCGGCATTTTCAACCTCGCTCATAATCTGGCCAGACAATTCCAAACGGGCAACCATATCGGTTTCAGCCCCCCTTGCAATTGCATCGCGTTGCGCACCAGTCAAACCATCCGACCCAGATGTCGCCTGTGCATTTTCAAAATCTGCCTTGGCCTGCTGTGCGGCGGCGGCTTCGGCTTGGGCCTGGGCAACCAATGCCTTTTGTTCATCTAATGCCGCACGCATAGAATCCATCTGTGCCTGATTTTGTTGTTGCATATCATATTGCATTTGCTGCATCTGTTGCTGCATCTGTTGTATTTGTGCATTGCTTTGCGCCGCCGCCTGCTCCGCCGCCGCCTGTTGCGCCCGCAATTGTTGTTCTTGAATCTTGGCATTTATCCCCGCAACCAATTGGGCAGATATCGCCTCTATCAAATCGTTTCCGTGTTTTTTACAAGTCTTGTTATCATTAACACATCCCGTTACAATCGGACGCGCCAATTCCATACTTGTGCACCCCGTACATTTCGGCTGGGCACAGCGCAAAATCAAAGAATTACAGTTTCCAAAATCCGCCGTTGGCTTTGTATTAACCGCACCACCCGGGGCACGGGCATTCATCATAGAATTCCAATTATTATTATTTGTTGCACCAACATCACCATTCCATGCGGTTAAATTACTACCTGCGGTGGTTGCAACCTGGGCCCCCGACACAAGCGGAAAGGCGCAAAAAACAAATAAAACAACGAATTTCAGCAGTTTCATTATTCTCTCTTACCTGTAATTTTATCATAAATTAAAAACATATAAAAGCCAAAAATAAATAAAAACGTAACATTTGTTTCAAACTTGAAGATTTTATCCCCAACGCCTTTGTTAATTTTTTTCTTTTGCCTTGCACCACGAAGTTTCAACGAAGTGGTGTCATCCCTGCACCCCCCTTTTTTTGCCTGCACCACGAAGTTTTAACGAAGTGGTGTCATCCCTGCGTAGGCAGGGATAGGGTCTATGAAATTTAATTAATTTATTTGCGCGCATTGCGCATAACCTGGGTCCCGTGGTCAAGCCACGGGATGACAATTTTTTTAAGCAAAAAAATTGTTTATACAAATAACCCTGCCCCCTTGTGGGGCGGGATA
>JAZRSI010000059.1:0-4924 GCA_045651445.1 Candidatus Enterousia sp.
GGCGCTGCAATCAAAATCCCAGCTTGTACACAGCCTAAATTTAAACCAGGTAAAGCATTAAAAGAAGCTTTGAATTAATCTAAACGTCCCGTTTGGGACGTTTTTTATTAGTAAAAAAAGAAGAAGATATAGAATTTTCTCTTTACTTAGATTTTTTTATTTTATACAATTACGCTGTCGAACAAAAAAAGGAAGGGACAAATGGCAAAAACAACAAAAACAACGGCAAAAAAAACAGTTGCAAAGAAAACTGTTGCTAAATCTGCTGTCAAGAAAACACCTGTAAAGAAAGAAGTTGCACCTGTGGTTACAGAAAAATTCCCATGTGGCTGCGACAAGGGATGTGCATGCGGTGGCAAGTGTGCGTGCCGTGGCGGTAAATTCTTCAAGAAATTAATTGTATTTTTAATTATTTTTGCATTGGGTTTTGTTGCTGCAAAAATGTGTTGCTGCAAATATAACAAAATGCCACGCCCACAATTTGATAATGGTTGCTTGGTTGTAAAATGCCCAGAAATGGCAAAAAAAATTCCAATGATGGACGCAGATAAAAATGGTTGTGTAACCAAAGAAGAATTCAAGGCTGCTAAAAAAGCGATGAAAGGACAGGCTAAAAAACGCTCTCATCGTGGACCACGTGCCGCACAACCTGAAATGCCGGCACCTGCACCAACACCTGCACCGGCTGTTGCAGAATAATTTTGCAAAGGAATAAAAAATGCCCAATCGGGCATTTTTTTATAAAGAAAAACGCAGTTTTTTTGAACTGCGTTTAGTTTTTATCAGAATTCGAATCTTATGCCCGCCATTATATTGGCATAAATCAGATTTTCTGCATTAAAGAATTCGCGATGTTTTGCACTGTCATTACCAGTCAATTCCCATTTTACACGTGGAATATATGTAACACGCGCCCCAAAATCAAAGAACATATTTTCTGTTATGGCATAAGACGCGCCAATCGCAAACAATCCTGCGACATTTGGTGTGTTTGTTGTAGATTTGTTGAACTGTATAACACCATAATCGTCCAGTTCGCCGTATTGTTGCAATTCAACCTGTGCCGACAAATCGCCATATGGGTCCGCCAAATGCAACACGGTTTCAGTATCTGCATACCCAATTCCAAGACCGATATAAGGGATAAATTGACGCGTTGGTTTGTATAACCCATCATAGAAGTCATAGAACGCCATAACGCTAAACACATTTGTTGTTATTTCTGAACTGACGGTTGCGCTTTGTACGCCGATGTCAACATTTGAAATATCACCACCTTGTAACGTAATTTTTCCTTCGAACATTGGTGATGCGTTGTATTCGCTTTTTGTGATTATATCCCATCCTGCTTCAATTCGCCATTGTGGCGTGTTTGGGATTGTCCAACCAATGCTGGCCCCCGCCGCAAAAGAAAAAGTTTCTAAATCCTTGGACGGTGGTATATCTTTCAAGTCGCCGTAACCTGCATACACGTAATCGGCACATCCGCCATTTTCCACGCAAGAAAAATAATAAGTCTCAGACACAATGGTTTCGCCATCTGGACTGGCATAATATCCGTTCGCAATTGCGCCGACATCGTTTTTTATAGTGCCAAATCCAATAGACATACCGCCACGTGCGGATAGAACGAATCTGGAACCATCATCTTGGTACCATCCGTCGCCAACATAATTACCGGCATATTGCCAATTGGCCATTGCCGGCATAGTTAATGCACATAATATGGGCAAAACATAAATATTTCTTTTTCTCATACTTGTAATTATATCATAAAATAGGGCGTAAAAAAACAACAAAACTTTTTAAGTTTGCTTTTTTTTGTAATATTGTTATCCTATGCAACTGAAAAAGGATTTTTATGTCAGTCAAGGCAAAACGCCTGTTTAAAAGAATTATTAGTTATTCAGGTATATTTTTCTTTGTTCTTGCTGCCGGAATGCTCTGGTGGCAGTTGCGTAATTACAGTCTATCTGACATTGCGCATGCGATATTGGACATTCCGCTTGTAAACTTGGTTGCGGCGTGTGTTGCGTGTTTTGCGGGTTATTTAGCATTGTCTTTGTATGATTTTTTGGCATTAAAGTATGTTGGCGGTCGTGTTTCTTGGTGGAAATGGATGCTGGCCGGTATGCTTGGGTTTGCGATAAGTAATAATGCGGGCCACGCGGTTGTAAGTGGTGGTGCAATTCGTTATCGTTTATATACACGTTGGCGAATTCGTGGTGGCGATATTTTAAAGATGCTAACAATATCTGGCATAACGTACTTTTTAGGTGCCTCTGCGATAGTTGTTATTGGTTATTTTTTGATTCCAAGTGCGGTTTTTCAAAATTCTGTTGGCGTAAATATGGGATTAAACGCATTGTTTATCGGATGCGCCACGGTATTGATAACTTATTTTGCGGTTACAATATTTTTTCACAAGAAAAGCATCAAGATTGGCGACGTTCGCTTTCAAATACCATCAACCGATATGGCGTTAAAGCAAACGATACTTGGCATAACGGATAGTGTTCTTGCGGGTTTGGTATTGTATTTTTGTTTGACCCCATTTGTTCAGATTCCTTTTGGAACGTTTATTGGTCTGTTTGTTATTGCCCAGACCACGGGGGTGTTTAGTCAGGTTCCAGGTGGCATAGGGGTGTTTGAAAGCGTTTTCTTGTTGGCATTACCTGATGGCGTGGACAAGGCGAATATTTTTGGGGCATTATTGGCGTATCGTATAATATATTACTTATTGCCTTTGATTGGCGTTGGCAGTTTATTTTTTGTCTATGAACGTTGGTTACGTTCACGTATGAAAAGATGGTTAAACGAAGCCAAAGAAAAAATTCCTGCCAAAATCAAGAATATAAAAATCCGAAAATAAATACCTTGCCAATTCATATATTGTCGTGTTAGAATAGAACTTGTGTATGATTCAAGGGGCTATAATAAGTGCTTATATTATCACTATTTTCAACAATTCGAATTGCACTGATGGTTATCGTGGTGCGTTCCCTTGGCATGGGCTTGGACGCCCCATGGGGACGGGTTGTTGCTGCGACATACACTGCCAAAACAAAAGGATTATTAAATGTCAAAAAAAATATACGTGGATGCAGTCCACCCGGAAGAAACACGTGTGGTTGTGGTGGATACTGCGACTGGTCGTGTTTCTGATTTTGATGTTGAAACAACGACAAAACCTCAGATTAAGGGGAATATCTATCTGGCCAAGGTTATACGTGTTGAACCATCATTACAGGCTGCATTCGTAGATTATGGAACTGGTAAGAATGGTTTTTTACCATTTTCTGAAATTCATCCTGATTATTATCAGGTTACCCCTGAACAGAAGAAGAAGTTATTGGAATTGGCGCACGCCAACATTGTTGACGACGACGACGATCCAAACGACGAAGAAGACGAAGTCGCCGAATACGATGATCATAGCGCGGGTGAAGACAACAAAGAATTTACCAAACGTGCACGTGAATTCAAAATCCAAGACGTTATCAAACCTAAACAAATTTTGTTAATCCAAGGGGTCAAGGAAGAACGCGGTCAAAAGGGCGCATCGATGACGACATATTTGTCATTGGCGGGTCGTTTTGCGGTTTTAATGCCGAATTCGCGTAAACGTAACAGTTATGGAATTTCCAAGAAAATTTCCGACAAGGCCGAACGTGCCCGTCTGCGTGAAATTTTGCATGGCTTAAAAATTCCCAAGGGTATGACGGTTGTTTTACGTACTGCCGCGATGGATGCGACTGCGGCTGATATTTCTGCGGATTATGATTATTTAGTAGGCTTGTGGAACGAAATTCGCAAGACTACTTTGGAATCTGTTGCGCCTGTTACAATTCATACCGAAGATTCGTTGTTGCGTCGTGTTGTTCGCGATTTCCTTAGCGACAAAGAAGACGTGCTTACGATTCAAGGCGAAGAAGCGTACGATGCGGCCAAGCAGTATTTTCAGCAAATGTACGGTCGTGCCCCACGCAAACAGTTGGTTCAATACAAAGACGCCGCTGTTCCATTGATGGTCAAGGCGGGTGTTGAAAAACAACTCGAAGGGTTACATGGTCCATACGTTCAATTACCATCTGGCGGTTCGTTGGTTATTAACCAAACCGAAGCGATGGTTACAATTGACGTGAATTCTTCGCGTGCGATTAAGGAAAAAGATATCGAACAAACTGCATTGAACACTAATTTAGAAGCGGCCGAAGAAATTGCATTGCAATTGCGGCTGCGTGATTTGGCTGGGATTGTTGCGATTGACTTCATCGACATGGAAGAAGAAAAAAATAATCGCAAATTGGAATTGAAAATGCGCGAGGTTATGAAACGCGATCGTGCGCGCACTCAGGTTGCCAAGATTAACAATTTTGGTGTATTGATGTTGTCGCGTCAAAGATTGCGCAGCAGTTTCATAGAATCTTCATACGTTGCCTGCCCACATTGTATGGGTGCGGGCGTGGTTCCATCGATACAGACTGCGGCAATAATACTATTCCGTCATCTTCAGGAAAAATTATTGGCAAAATCTGCCCAGAAAATCATTATGACTGTTCCAACGGACGTTGCGGTTTATTTATTGAATCACAAGCGTGCTGAATTGGCGGAAATGGAATCGAAGTTTGAAACAGAAATAGTTATCGTTGGTGATGACAGTCTGTTGAATATCGATCAGTATTCGATTCAGCGTGTTGCCCCAGAACAGAATAAAACCGATGAAATATTAAGTGCGCATTTTCCATCAACTGACATCAAGAAGAAAAATGCGCAACATATTGACGCCAAGCGTACAACGGTATCCGCACAGCGTCGCAAGCGCAAGAAGGCCAAGAAACAAAACTTTTGGCAGAAATTAATCGGCTAAAACCATAACACCGCCCCCCCCGGGCGGTTTTATTTAATGTTGTTTTTTCCTGCC
>JAZRSI010000060.1:0-3499 GCA_045651445.1 Candidatus Enterousia sp.
TACAGTAAATAAATTTGCTTTGGCTTTATTCAGTGCTTGTCCCTGTTCAAGAATGGCTTGCGCTGGTGGGGTCGTTGTGCCAAAGGCAATCCAATAAGTGCATTCTTGTAATGTACAGTATTTTTTATCATTTGCCATAAATCAAAACCCTATGTTTATTACATATGTGTAATCATAGGATTGATTTTAGTGAAAAACAAGTTGTTCTGATTGTTTAGGAAAGTCTTGATGCTTGTTGCGATGTTCATAATATCGTTATAGTAAGTAGTTCGAAATTCGTTAACTATCGTCAACCAAGATAGACAAACCCGCCAATAAAGGCGGGTTTTATTTTGTTTTCTAATACTTTCACCGAGTTCGAAAGTTAGAATTAAAAAAGTGGTGAAAAATCACCACTTTCGAACTGTTTTTGTTGACCAACATTAATCGGTGCTGTTTATTGACATTATACAACAAAATGTTTATACCATACATCCTTCACATCACATTCTAATGCAGGACCTTGGGTTACAACAGAAACTGGGGCGCATAACAATGTTTGTCCCAGCGTCATAACATCAGATGTTTTAATCTGTTCTAGAATTTGATTTGTAGCACCCACATCGTAGATTTTGTTATAATATAACATATGTTGCGCTTGCAAATCACAGCTTTTATCGAGGGAATCTATTATTTGAGCATTATTGAATTTAATTACATTTCTTGCGATATATAATTCTTGGGCGGTTATAGGTTTTGTTGTTAATAAATCTTTACATACCGTGGCAATTATACCGACAGCATGTTCTATATTTTGTGGCGAGAATTCTGTTCCAATGGCATACAATTTTGTATCCATGACGCCCATAGTATAACACTGTATAAAATAAGCTAGACCTTTTTCATAACGTAATACTGACATTAGTCTATCTTGTAATATTTTCCTGAATACTGAAACCAATATTTGAGCCCTGGGGTCATCTGAAATTTTAGCAACGAATGCCAATGCTAGTTTAATATTTTGGGCATCTGGCTTTAAATCATGCATGACGGTTTGTTGTATTGGTAAAATACTATGTTCATAAGGTATATGTGGTATTCTCCCAAATGCGCTTTCCAGTGTAGATAATAATTGATTTGTATCTGCTATTTGTCCAGCAACAACAATATTGCATTTATCACAAGTCAAATGTGAAAAATAATAGTTTGATAATTGTGTGGCTGTAAAAGATTTAATAGTTTCTATAGTTCCCAATACAGAATGTCCTAAACCTGTACCATGGAACAGGTTTTCAAATTTAAACATGCTCCAAGAATTATTATCAACAGAGCGCTTATATTCAGATAAAATAATATTTTTTTCCCGTTCTATTTTTTTATTGTCAAATATTGGTGTTGTTATTTGTGGTGCAATAACTTTTATTATGTTAATCAGGTGTTCTGGTATTACATTAACAGAACAACCTATTTTTGAATAATTTGTATAAAAATTTATGTTGCCACCCAGTATTTCTATTTTTTTCTTTAAGTTTTCAAAACTTGTATCGCCGTCAACACTTTGACATAGTAAATGTTCAATAAAATGCGTTATACCATACTCGTGTAAATTTTCATCGCGCGCACCAAACCCAAGACTGATTAATATTTTAGACGTTTGAAATTCATTGTTACAGATAATAACAGGAATCTCGTTTGATAAATGATAAAGTTGTATCGGTTTATTCATCATAATTTTTTTTGTAGTGTATGTGCAAAGTAATGATTGCCAATAAGTATATTGACAATCATTATTTTTTATTTATTAACAAGTTCTAACACGAGAAGCGGTCATGATACGGTTACGCAATTGCACTGACTGCATATAATATTTTTTTACTTGTTTTTTGCTTTTTGTATACTGAATTTCGCCATCGTCACCATCGTAATCAATTAAATCACCAAGAGGAATTTCATAGTTATTACCTTCTTCGTCTGTGTATGGCACCGAGTCCGAGCCACCTGGAATCTCGATATAATCTGTACTACAATGAAAAATCGGATTAAAATTTGGTAATACATCTGTTTTTTTGGTATTAAATGCATAAAATGGCTTAAACGATTGCGTAATATTTGATGTATATTTGTACATCGCTACTCCTTTTGGTTACGAAGCCACCAATAGACTTCACAAAAAATAGTAGCCAGCACTCAACATGCTTGTCAATCAATAACATATTAATTTTTCAAAATAATTTACTTGAAAAGACATATAGATATGCAACAATTAACGTTACCCGCGCAAAAAATCTGATTTAGTAGCATTAATTTCCTGACCAAGTAATAATAATTTCTGTATTTCTGTTCGCGAATTGCACAGATTGCCCAACCAATATAAAACCGCCCGGATTGGGCGGGGGATTATTCTGTGGCGTTGGCATTAGCGCCCGTGTTGCCTTGAATTATTCCACTGGCAATGCTGGTAATATCAATACCTGTTGCTGATTCGATGGTTGTTTCGGTTTGTTCGCAATCTGCGGAAATTTCAACGCGACGACACGGTGCATATCTTTGATTACCTGATATTTGGTAAGATTTATCTTTGCCAACGCAATTTTTATAATCGGGCTTGTCTTTAAGGTCGTCTGAGATCGGAAGCGTACCAACACCACATGTACAGTAATTTTCGCCCATACCAACTGCGGTTATTGTTTTTATGACGTTGTTTGAATTATTGTTTTCTAAATAGGCTTTTATTGCGTTGGCACGATTTTTAGATAGTGTTAAGTTGCCGTTTTCACTACCGACGGGATCTGCATAGCCCTTGATATCTATCTTGCAATTGGTTTTGCCGTTTTTCGATAAATCGGCCAAGAATGATTCCAATGCGTTTTTTGCGCCGTCAACCAATGTGTATGATCCGATTGCAAATAGTTGATCGTTGCTTAGGGTAATGATTTCTGTTTTGGTCGTAACCGTTGTGTTGGTTGATACCGTGATACAGATTCCACTGCCGTCTATTTGCTTTGGGGCTTTGCAAACGCATTGATAGCCTTCTTGGACAAAGCCGTTAATACATTCACAGTTTTTTGAATCTTTTTTGTACGCAACATTATCACCGCTAAGGGTACATGTATTTGTATCTTCGCCATTGGTTGGTGTTTCGCACTTGTCGTTTTCACGGACAATTGTTCCGGTTGGACATTGGCAAGTTCCATCAATTGCAACCTTGTCGCCTTTGCATGGGTCGCATTTTAATGTGTTTGGGTTAAATATGCTTTTTGTGTTTTTGCATTGGCAATCTGGATATGTGCCGGTTGTGTTTGATGGGCAATTTGCGGTCTGTGTGGGCAGGGTACCGATATCATCATGTAATTTATTCAAGGATTCGTCATTTGTTTTCTTGTCTTTCTTATCACGATTTATAATCAAATTTCCAACCAAAGACCCGGCGGCACCAACCGCGGCCGTTATCATACCAGTTTTCTTTTTCTTGGCGGCGGCGTCTTTTTGTTCTTGCCATTTTTTCGCATCTTCACCATTT
>JAZRSI010000061.1:0-16265 GCA_045651445.1 Candidatus Enterousia sp.
ACGAAAAACAACAGGGGATAATGAATATCAACTGGCACGCAAGGTTATTAATGCCGAAACCGGTATTATGCCCGAAGTATATACAGATGATATCGATATCGCTGATGTGCTGGATAAAAACCCAAATGCGTCTGTGTATTACCCTGTGTTCTGTGGTTCAACAGGATGGTGGGGCGAATTGTTAGGGGGGAACGCGGTTGTTTGTAACAAATTGATAATTTCATCAGAATGTCAATTGATGGTTATCGAATCGCAAAAAACGTCCAAGCCACGTGGTCAAAATCAATTACTGGCCGCGGAAATTTACCCGACAAGCGGATTCTTCAAGAAAATGAATTCAAGTATCGCAACGGTGGCAGATATGTTGGCAACTGATGCAGGAACAATATTGGCATTATTTTCTGGGAAAAACCAATCACAATTCATAAATGTCTTGGAATCAACTGGGAATTCTTATCTGGGGTGTATCGGGCGTTATTAAAAAGTTATTATTGCTTGATTTTTGTAAAAATACATGTATAATTTGCGGGCTAAAATTTAAAAAAGGGTAAATATTATGAAACAAGGAATTCATCCAGAATACCACGAAATCAACGTTACCAGAACAGATGGTAAGACAGTGAAAATGTATTCTTCTGTAAAAAAAGACTTGGTTTTGTCCACTGATAATTTGAACCATTCTGCATGGACAGGTCAACGTACAAACGCCGGTGAAAAGGGCGCACGCGCTGAAAAATTCAAAAGCAAATTTGCTGGATTTAAATTATAAGTTTAACTTTCGTCTGATGGGGGCAGCGACATGGAATTGTTGATAAAAGGTTCAACCGAATTAAACAAGATGTTTATGGCGTTGCAACGTACTGCCGCCGGATTGCGTCGTGATTTTGGCGAAGTTGAAAACCTGCAACAATCTTTGCGTGGGGCACGTGATTTTGTTAGCAAGGCCGCCAATCGTATTGAAGAAAGTATCTTGTCCGATTTGTTGTTGGTTCGTCCATCCGCAGGGTTATTAACACCAAACGTTTCACGCGAAGGTGATGGGCGCGACGAATTTGTGTTGGCTTTGTCTGGGGCCGCGAATTTCGTTCGTGCAAATCCAAATTTTGCAATTTCATTGGCATTGCGTTCAAATGACGAAACAAAAATCGCTTTGGTTTATTCACCAATTGATGAACGTTTATATTATGCCGAACAAGGACGGGGCGCATATATGTTTTCTGCGTACCATTCGGCACGTATCAAGGTTTCTAATATTTCTGAACCTGATGATTTAACGGTTGCATATAATACATCTGATGCACGACCATTGATTGGCGACGTTAGACGCACCGGATGTCCCGCGATGGATTTGGCGTGGGTTGCGGCCGGAAAATTTGATGCGTTCGTATCAGAACCATTGGATTTCGCAGAAATTGCCGCGGGTGATTTGATTGTTCGCGAAGCCGGTGGAAAAATTGAAATGATGGCGGATTTAGTCGCAACTAACGGCAAGGTAGAGTTATAAAAATTAAATCGGCAAATGCCGATTTTTTTATATCTAATTATAATTTGCAAATATAGTTTTTTTATCTTAACATATAATATGTTATGAAGTTCAAGAAATTTGCGAAAATTTTATTCAATATTTGCTTTTGGGGGTTCGTTGTTGGAATCGCAACGTTGGCAATACTTATTTTAATTCATGGAAATAATTTACCAGATTATAAAAAGTTGGCTACGTATGCCCCGCCCGTCGCAACACGATTATATGCATCTGATGGGTCTTTGTTAATAGAATATGCCGAAGAAAGACGCGTATTTATCGATTATGCAGATATGCCAAAACAACTTGTAAACGCCTTTATCGCCGCAGAAGACCAAAATTTCTGGACACACCCCGGGATTGACGTCCAAGGTATTGTTCGCGCGGTCGCAAATAACGCAATGCGTATGGCAGGATACGACACAACACTGTCCGGTGCATCTACAATTACACAACAAGTGGCGAAAAATTTCTTTTTAACATCTGAACGTACAATTTCCAGAAAAATTAAAGAGGCAATCTTGGCCTTGCGTTTGGAACGCGCTTTTTCCAAAGAGCATATCTTGACACTTTATCTTAACCAAATTTTCTTGGGCGCACGTGCGTATGGTGTTGGTTCTGCGGCGTTGATGTACTTTAATAAACCAGTATCTGAATTATCGTTGGCGGAATGTGCATTCCTGGCGTCTTTGCCCAAGGCACCAAACAATCGTAGTCGCGCAATCGAACGCAGAAACTACGTTTTGCGCCGCATGGTCGAAGAAGGCTTTATAACACAACAACAGGCAGACGAAGCCGCCGCAGAAGAATTAAATATCAACAGTGGATTTACCGCACAAATGCAAGAGGAATTTCAATACTTTGCCGAAGATGTTCGCCGTCAATTACTAAATTCGTTGGGACGTGAAGTCTTGTATAACCAAGGATTATATATTAAAACAACTATTGTCCCGGAATTACAACGCGCCGCGTCAGAGGCACTAAATAAAGAACTGGATAAATTTAACGAAGGTCGTACAGAAAAATTACAGGGCGCAATTATCGCAATGAATCCGCATACTGGCCGAATTCTGGCAATGGCAGGCGGACGTTCTTTTAGTGAAAGTTCTTTTAATCGTGCAACCCAAGCATATAGGCAAATCGGTTCAACGATAAAACCATTTGTTTACTTGGCGGCATTGGAACGCGGTTATTCACCACAAGAAATGATTCTGGACGCACCAATCGTTGGATGGCGTGAAGATAATACTTTGTGGAAACCAGAAAATTATGACAAAAAATTCTTGGGTGATGTGCCGTTGCGTTTATCACTGGAAACCTCGCGTAATGTGCCAACCGTTCGATTGGTGGAACAAATCGGAACACAGAACGCAATCGAAGCCGCACAACGTTTTGGCGTTTATCCTCAAAATATGCAGGATATGAATCTGTCGATGGCATTAGGGTCTGGGGAAACAACATTGGAAAAACTGGTTTTGGGGTATTCGGCATTTATAAATGGTGGCCGCGTTATTAAACCAAAACTGGTTGACTATATAGAAGACAGGTACGGTCGTGTAATTAACGGTCAACAAACAGAAATCGTGGAATGGAGTGATGAAATTTTACCCCTCGTTGCACAGAATGATGCAGAACCATTGTCTGACCCACAAAGTTTATACCAGATGGTATCTATCTTGCAGGGCGCAGTTGAACGCGGAACAGGAAAGCAGGCACGTGTTTATGGACATACCATAGCAGGAAAAACAGGAACAACAAACGACGTAAAAGACGTTTGGTTTATCGGTTTTTCAAAAGACCTTATCGCGGGGGTCTATTTGGGATATGATACACCGAAATCACTTGGCAAGGGTGCCGGTTCACATATGGCGGCACGTGTTTTCGCAGACTTTATGAAAGTCGCATTGGCAAACAAGAAAAATCAACCTTTTGCGGTGCCTGATGGAATGAATTTTGTGCGCGTTAATCGTCGTAGTGGCGCCAGCGCAACTGATGACCCGAACGGTACAATTATTCAAGAAGCATTTAAAGCCGGTCAAAAACCAAATCAAATCCAAAAAAAGACCGTTATCGAACGGGGGCCTGTTGTTGGCGGGGTCTTTTAAGGCGCAATGATAATATTGTAATAATATATTCATAATAACATTTGTTTATCAAATCTTTTGTGATAGAATGTCAGCATAAGGAAAAGGATTTTTTATGCTGACAGATTATTTTTTTAACTATGGATTATCTTTTTTTGCAAGTGGGTGGACCCAGTTTGGCGGCGCTTTCTTTGTCGCATTTACAATAATGCTGATATTTGGGAAGCCTTTTATTAACACAATGCGTAACTGGCAAAAAAAGGGGCAACCCATTAGTGAAAATGTCCCAGAATCACACGCAAAAAAGGCAGGAACGCCAACAATGGGTGGAATACTGATAATAATCGCCATACTAGCCGGCAGTTTGTTATTTATGCCAATAAACAACCCAACCGCGTGGATTGCATTGATTGCGTTGGTTATGTTTGGCGCATTGGGATTCGTTGATGATTATAAAAAAGTTTCTTCGCAATCAGTTAAGGCGGCAAATGGATTAAGCCCATTAACAAGATTAGTTATAGAAGGCATTTTTGTTGTTATATTGGCTTATTTAATTAATAAAACAATGCCACCTTATATCCCAGAAAATTCATTGTCCATTGGCGCGGGGATTATTTTACCATTGGGAATTTTGTATTATGTATTTGCGTACTTTGTAATTTGCGGCAGTGCAAATGCAACCAATATCACAGATGGACTAGATGGGATGCTATCTAAACTTTATTTGCCTGTGTTAATCGTGTTGGTTGTTGCGCTATATGGTGCGACACGTATTGGATTTATGGATACTGTTATGTTCTTGCCGGCGGCAAGCGGATTGTACGCAGTATTGGGCGCCGCATTCGGGGCAGTTTTGGGATTTTTGTGGTATAATTCTAAACCGGCATCTATCTTTATGGGTGATGTAGGGTCATTGGCATTGGGTGGATTTATGGGCACGGTTGCAATGCTATTGAAGTCAGAAATTATTATGGGTGTTGCCGCAGGTATGATGGTGTTGATACTGTTGTCTTCGTTCTTGCAAACAATGACTTTTAAAATTACACGTCGCACAACAGGAACAGGTCGTCGTATTTTCTTGCGCGCGCCATTACATCATCACTTTGAAGAGAAAGGATGGACCGAAACAAAAATCGTAGAAAGATTCTTTATCTTGTCAATTTTGTTTTCGGGATTGGCACTGGTAATCTTGAAGTTTGCATAAAGTGAATATATAAAATGTTTGAAATAAATCGCACAGAAGACAGTAAATTAACCAGTTGGTTCTTTGAAGTGGACCGTGTTTTGTTGGGATGCGTGTTAATACTGATATTATTATCGGTCGCGTTTGTCGTGTCGGCTGGGTCTATCAAAGCAGAACACTTGGGACAACCTTGGTATTATTTCTTGGTCAAAGCAATACCTTTTTATCTGACGGGTTTGCTGTTATTGTTTGGAACAAGTTTCTTGAATAAAAAGCAGGTGCTTTTGTTGGCAGGACTAAATTTAATGGCGGGGATAGCATTGTTACCAATCACAGTTATTGCCCCACATGTAATTAATAATTCCAGCCGATTTGTTTCATTTGGTGGCTTTAATATTATGCCGTCCGATATTATGAAACCTGGGTTTATTGTTATGACCGCTTATTTTTTAAGCAAAATGAAAGAAAAATACGGAAATGATATATTCCTTAACAAAGAAGCCTGGGGGGTAAAGACTTGGTTAAGTTGGTCTTATTATCTGCCGTTGTTTGCAATAGTTCTTTTTATCATATTTAACCACCCTGACTTTGGAACGTCTGTGTTGTATCTGGGGGTATTTACAGCGATGATTTTTATCGCAGGGTTACCGTGGATGCTGACCTTCATGTTGGGGGGGATTGGATTGCTGATGGGCGTTGTTGCGTTCTTTACATTTGGACACGTTCATCGTCGTATAATGGCATATTGGACCGGTGAAGGTGATACTTTCCAGGTGGATTATTCCGTTGAAACCATTCGTAATGGCGGATTGATGGGCGCGGGGGATGAAGCGTTTGTAAAACTACATTTGCCCGACGTACATACCGATTTTATATTTGCCGCAATCGTTGAAGACCTGGGCGCAATTATTGGATGCGGTTTGTTAGTATTGATGTTCTTTGTGTTGCGTCGATTAATCACGACGGCAACAAATGCGCGGGATTTATTCGTACTATATGCAACAGGTGGCGCCGCCGCGTTATTTGGAATTCAAATATGTTTTAATATGATGACTACTTTGAACATATTCGCCCCAAAGGGGATGACGTTGCCTTTTATTTCATATGGCGGCAGTTCTTTGTTGGCGTACTGTCTGCTGTTCGGTATGATTTTGGCAATCGTTCGTGAAGATAAATGGAAACAAAAAAGGTAACTGATATGAAAGTATGGATTGCAACAGGTGGAACAGGTGGACACGTTTATCCCGCACTTAGTGTTGCGCAAGAATTAGTCGCACGCGGCAATAAAGTTGTTATATCGTGTGATGGACGCGTAAAAGATATGGTTAAACGTGGCGCACCCGAAAAATCTAAGATTGTTCATATATGGGCCAGTGGCGTTGGCGCAAAAAGTCGTCCACAACAAATATGGGCGCTGATGAAAATTTCTATTTCTGCAATTGCATTGATACTACGTTTCGCAATTTCCAGACCACAACGTGTGGTTGCATTTGGCGGATATGCGTCTGTGCCAGCAGTATTTGCCGCACATATATGGAAAATCCCAACATTATTACATGAACAAAATGCTGCTATTGGGCGCGCAAACAAATTCGCAATGCGTTGGGTAAAAACACTGATGACAAGTTTTCCAAATGTGTCAAATATTCCACAATCAAATGCACGTGTTGTTTATACAGGACTGCCCGTAAGAAATGACTTTGTTAATTTAGCAGGAACACCGTTGCCAAATAAAACAAAACTGTTCGTAACAGGTGGTTCATTGGGTTCACAAATATTGGATGAAATTGTGCCTGTTTCCGTTGTCGCAATGAAAAACAAAAAGATTTTTGTTACACATCAGACAAGACCAGAAAACGTAGCAAGATTACAAAAGTACTATGCAGAAAACGGCATCCGCGCAAATGTTTTGTCTTTTGTTCACGATATGGCGGGCACCATCGCAGATGCAGACTTGGTCATAGGTCGCAGTGGCGCAAGTACGGTTGTGGAACTGGAAACAATCGGCAGGCCCGCTATATTGATTCCGTTGGGGATTAACCCAGACCAGGCCGCAAATGCAGAATGCTTTGCAAAAACAGGTGGCGGATTTGTAATCGAACAATCCAAATTTACACAAAAGTGGCTGACAGCGACTTTGTCAGAACTGTTCGATAATCCAAATCGATTGAAAAAAATGGCTGAAAAAGCACTGGTTCCTAATAATGCGGTGAACTTGATTGCATATGAAATTTTAAAATAATAAAAATGTATGTTTTTTCTGCTTGCGTGAAATTAATCATTTGTTCTATGATGCAAGTGGAAGGAAAGGAAAATGCATTTTATTAAAATCCCACTGGTGTCGATTTTTATCGTGTTGCCAATCGTTGCAAGCGCACAATTGCCCGTCGTGAACATTTCTTCTGGTGCGGTTTCTGCACGTGCCGCATTTGGCGAAGATATTGTTGAAAATAAAAAAAATACCATCGCAAAAAATGTCGCGTCTAATAAAACAAGCACACGAACAAAGAAAGTTGTCGCACGCGCTGCTATGCCACAGGTTAAAAATAAAAAACAACCTTCTGGTGGGGAATTTATTGCAACAAATGATGTTTTAATCCCGCAAAAGCCAAGTGCGGATTTGTGGGCAAAAAATGATTATGCGTTACGTATGCCTATGCCATCGGAATTTTCTGTGATACGTAGTGATAATTTATTACCAGAAGAAAGTTTGGACAAGAAAATTGCAACTGCTTCTGAACGCGGGGTCGCACAACCAAAAAAAACATCCGCGATGTCTGAAATGGATAGTCAGATTGCAAAATTAATCGAATTGCAAAAGCAGGCAGAAAATACTACACGCACCGTGTCTAAACGCGTAATTGCCGCACCAATAGCAGAAGAAAAAATTCAACCTGTGAAAATCGCACGCACCGAACCACAACCACAAAAAACAGAAGAGATTTCCGTACGTCGTATGGTTGTTCCAATGGAAACAAATGATGTTATTGTTCGCAGTGTTGAAAAAAATATATCACCACGTATAACCGCCGTTCGTGATGATATGACAAAAATGACCCCTGTGGAATTACGTAACGCATTTAGGAAAACTTTCTTGTCTGAAAACAAACACTTGTCCACCTATTCTGTTGGCAGTCAGTTTGATGTCGCAAGTGATATGTCTTCAAGTATCGAAGGTTTTACCACACAAAGAGGCCTATCCGAAGGAACAGGAATCAGACCATTGGAAGTAAAAATTAAATTTAGAAATGATGATTCTGCGCTATCACGCGATAATTACACCTTGCTGACAGAATTTGCAGGAATCGTTGTAAATAAACCAACATCCGCAATTCAAATTGCAATTCCACAATATATGACCCAAGATAGCGATAATAGAAAACTGGCCGCACGCAGGTTGGCAATTGTCGAACAAGCATTAACCGATAACGGTGTTTCACAACAACGTGTAATCCCCGTATTGTCCACGCGCGAAAATCCAGATTTTGTATTACGAATAATTTCTATCGAAGAATACGAAACATTAACACAACAAAAACGCGATATATTTGGCGATTCTATCAGTAAAAAAACATATA
Source organism: Candidatus Enterousia sp. (assembly GCA_045651445.1). GTDB lineage: Bacteria > Pseudomonadota > Alphaproteobacteria > Rs-D84 > Rs-D84 > Enterousia. Next base: position 8,368 of record JAZRSI010000061.1, read on the forward strand.
AAAGTATGTCGTGGTAAAAATTCTTAATAACATTGTTAAATTTTTATTTCCATCGGCGTGTCCACTTTGTGATACGCCGGTTTCAATACACGGCGAATTATGCGCGGATTGTTGGGGCACAATAAATTGGATAGATGAACCTAAATGCGCAAAATGTGGCTATCCATTCTATGGTGATTTTGAATTTAGTAACGCACCATTATGTCCCGTTTGTGCCGCAGGTAAAAATGAACTTGATTGGATACGTAGCGCATGTGTATATGACGAAGAATCAAAGAACGCAATGTTGCCATTTAAGCATGCCGGGAAAATAAAGTATGCAAACTTTATGTCGCGCGCAATGATTTGGGCATTACGCGATATTGATATGGACGCAGATTTAATCATCCCTATTCCTTTGGCAAGACGTCGTCTATTTAAACGCGGTTATAACCAAGCAACATTATTAGCACGACCAATTGCACGTGCAGCAAATATAAAAATGGATATTGATTCTGTTCGCAGAAAATATCGGCCAGATATGGGACATAAAAATTCCGCACAAAGATTTGAAAATATTCGCGGTGTGTTTACCGTAATAAAACCTGAAAACATTCGTGGAAAAAGAATTTTATTGGTTGACGATGTTATGACAAGTGGTGCAACATTTTCTGAAATGCGCCGTGTTCTTGTTCGTGCTGGTGCAAGTGCCGTTTATGGGGTTACGTTCTGTCGTGTGGTTCGGACGGTTTAGTTTTTCAAATTATCGCGAACTAATTTTCCCATTTCTAGCCGCATCATGGTTTGCGTTTCTTGCCAGGCAAGTTTAGATACAACCAACTGGAATAATTTAATTAAGTTTTCTTGATCAGGGGTATAAATTCGGCGGTTCTGCGTTAAAACCATTCCCAAAATAGTGCCAGAATCCGAAGAAAATATTAAATCTGTATGCTTGCCATCCAAGGAATAACGTATTTCAAAATAAAAATTTTGTTCATCGGGGGTAGTTATCATGTACATCTTGGAATGTTCTGATACACACACGCTTATTTCAGATGACTTTATTAAAAGTTCAGCAACTTCGAAAATATTTTTACCGTTATTGTCAGACATTGTACACCTTGTGTGTTGTATCTTTGTACAGGCTAACACACACATTATGTTTGTCAATCTTTTTTAAATTTATTGCCAAGCGTAATTATTTTCGCTAAGGTTTTTTTGTTCAATATATGTTTTATATATTTCCAAGGAGAAAAAATATGAAACTAAGATTTTTAGCATTTTTATCAGCGATAACTATGCCAATGATTGCAAATGCTGCGATGCCTTTTGTCGGATATTACCAAACAATTGATGATGAAACGAACAAGCCTAAATCAATTGTTGCGTTGTATGAATACACGGACGAAGATGACACAGATATCGCAGGACGTATTGTCGCGCTATATGATGCAAATGGCACGATATCTGAAACACTATCTAGTCCGCAACGTGTTGCTGAAAACGTCAAAGGTGAACCCACGATGGTCGGGCTTGATATAATTTGGAATATGGAATGGGATAACGATGACAAAGAATATGAAGATGGAAAAATAATGGACCCTAAGTCTGGGAAAGTTTATTCCAGCGTTATGTGGCAAGAAAATTCCGACACATTAAATGTTCGTGGAAAAATCGGCCCCTTCGGTCGTACACAAAAATGGAACGTATTAAAACAATCTGATTTGCCAACAGATTTACAAAACATAAATACCGCCGAATGGAAACCCGTCATTATCAAATAAAAAAACCGTCCGCAAGGACGGCTTTTTTCTTGATAGTTAATTTTATTCTGATACGATTAATGGCATATTATTTTTTTAAATAGGATAAAATAAAATGAACATAGAACTTGGCAAAAATATTAATCCACGTGAAATCGAAACAAAAATCCAAGAATTTTGGGATAAAAATTCTTTTTGGGACAACAATGTTAATTCTGATAAAACACCGTTTTGCATTATGATGCCACCACCGAACGTAACGGGTAATTTGCATATGGGGCATGCGTTGGATAATGTTTTGCCAGATATTATGTGCAGATACAAACGTATGGCCGGGTTTGATGTTCTGTGGCAGCCTGGGACAGACCACGCATCAATTGCAACACAGTTACTGGTTGAACGCGATTTATCAAAACGCGGCATTAATCCGCACGCATTAAGTGTTGCAGAAAAACTGGATTATGCATGGGCATGGAAGGCGGACAAAGGCGGACAAATTATGAATCAGTTACATATCTTTGGTGTTACACCTGTATGGAAACGTGAAAGATTCACAATGGACGAAGGCCTGTCAAACGCCGTTACAAAACTGTTCGTAAAAATGTATAACGAAGGATTGATTTATCGTGAAAAACGCCTTGTAAACTGGTGCCCGAAACAAATGACATCTGTATCGGATTTAGAGGTTGAAACACGCGATGAAAAGGGTAAGTTCTATTACTTTAACTATCCGTTGGTCGATGGTGGCGTTATTGAAATTGCAACAACACGCCCTGAAACATTATTTGGCGACCAAGCAATTGCGGTTCATCCAGAAAATGAAAAATTAAAACATTTGATTGGTAAACGTGCAATCATCCCATTAACAGATATCGAAATTCCAATTATCGGCGATGAACACGCAGACCCAGAAAAGGGTACTGGCGCTGTTAAAATTACACCGGCACACGACTTTGACGACTGGGAAGTTGGGGTTAGACATAACCTGACACCGGTTTGCATATTAACACCAGACGCCAAGATGAATGATAACCCTGTTGTTCCAGAAAAATATCGTGGTCTGGATAGATACAAGGCACGCGAAGCAATCGTTGCCGATATAGACGCAGCGGGCCTGATGGTTAAAATCGAAGATAAAATTATTCCAACACCATATTCTGAACGTGCCGGGGTACCTGTTGAACCTTATTTAACAGACCAATGGTTTGTTGATGCACAAAAATTGGCACTACCTGCGATTAAGGCCGTAGAAGAAGGTAAAATAAAGTTTATGCCAGAACATAGATATAACTTGTTTATGTCTTGGATGAAAAATATTCGCCCATGGACTATTTCACGTCAATTGTGGTGGGGACATCATATTCCTGCGTGGTATGACGAAGATGGAAATGTATATGTTGCAGAAACAGAAGACAAAGCAATTGAAATGTCCGGTGGTAAAAATTTAACGCGCGATAATGATGTTTTGGATACTTGGTTCTCGTCAGGGTTGTGGCCTTTTTCAACATTGGGGTGGCCGGAACAAACACCAGAATTGGCAAAATATTATCCAACAGATTTATTATACACAGGGGCGGACATTATCTTCTTCTGGGTGGCACGTATGATTATGATGGGAATTTATGTAATGGGCGATGTTCCGTTCCATACCGTAAACTTCCACGGCCTTGTACGCGATTCTAAGGGGCAAAAAATGTCCAAAACCAAGGGAAATGGTACAGACCCATTGGATACCGTTGAAAAATTTGGTGTTGACGCATTGCGTTACTGGATTGCAACCGCACCAATCGGAACAGATATTCGTTATTCTGATGACGAAGTTAAACGTGGTTCAAAATTGCTGACTAAATTGTGGAACGCGTCAAAGTATGTTTTGATGAATTTGTCTGATTTTGAACCAGAAAATGCAAAGCAAATTCCGGTATCTGAACGCTTTATCGAAGACAGATGGGTTTTAAAAGAATTAAACAAAACAATCACAGAAACACGCAAGCACTTGGATAAATACGACAATTATAATTCACGTGCGGCAATCGATGCGTTCTTCTGGGATATTTTCTGCGACCAGTATTTGGAATTTATCAAAGACCGTTTCTGGGCACCGGAAAAATACAGCGCGGAATCTAAATTATCGGCACAATGGACGTTATATACCGTATTGCGTGCGATTATCGGATTGTATGCGCCGTTTATTCCATTCCTGACCGAAGAATTATGGCAGAAGATTTACAAATCTTACGAAGGTGGCGAAACATTACATCTGACAGAATATCCATCGGTTAGGGATGAATATGAAACAGATGTAGAACAGATGAATATTGCGTTGGAATTGTTGAAAAACATCCGTGGTTTACGCACAGACCGCAAAATTGGAAATGGTGCGAAGTTAGAAACGCTGACTATTCCATCTGATACACCGGATGTGTTACACGGATTAATTAAATCTGCGGCACGTGCAAATAATATTCAGTTGGGCGATACGCTGGACTTTGTTGTTGCGGAACAGAAAATCGCAGGTTAATCAAATGGCAGATAAACTGATTGAAAAAAGAATATTACAGGCCTATCAGTGTGATAGGTTTGGTAATGTTCGACCATTAATTCTGATGAACGAACTGCAATCGATTGCGGATAGACATGCAGAATTTTTGGGGTGTGGACGTACATATTGCCTTGAAAATAATGTTGGATGGGTGGTTATGTATTATCTGGTCGATATTGTTGAATTACCACGCGAAGGCGAAGAATTAACGTTTACAACGTGGCCATCTTGTCAGGATGCGCTGCGTGCGACACGTGATTTTGAAATACATGGTTCCGATGGGCGTTTGATGGTGCGCGCAACGTCCCAATGGGTTTTAATCGACCTTGAACGTCGGCGTCCATTGGCGTTGGCCAATCATTTATCACCAGATGTGGTGGTGCCTACACGTGCGTATGGTTGCGCTTTTGAAAAGTTCCCTGATTTCGAAACGAACAAAACACATATCATGAAATGTCGTTTTGATGATATCGATGTAAATCAGCATATAAATAACGCTGTTTATGCAGTATGGGCAACGGAAAGTGTTGGATACAAATATCGGACACAGCATAAATTACGTAAAATTGATATCAATTTCAAAAAAGAAGTTAATCCCGATACCCCCGAAATTCGTATCGATGTTGCAATTGACGGGTTGGTATCACGACATAAAATCTGCACTAATGACAGCGAACATGCGGTCGTTATTTGTCATTGGGAAGAAATTTAGAATTTTTTTCTATCTAAAACGGGCGATTTTGACAAAATAATTTGCAAAAATCGTCTGTTTTTAAATTTTTTTAAAAAAATTTTTTAATTTTACAACCTTTTATCCAGGCATAAAATCCCAGATTTCCAATACCTTGGGGTTGAAAAAAAAAAAAAAAAAAAAAAAAAAAAAAAGAGGAGGCAAAAGTTGCCAAAAAACGTCTTTTTTTTGTTGTGTCAGATGACGAAAAATGATAAACTGATAACAATAGAAGGAAAGAGAAGCACATGAAACGTTTTATCGTCGTACTTAGCAGTTTGTTGGTTTTGCCCGCATTCGCAGAAGTTGCACCCATTTTCTATGACGAAGCAATCGAATATACCGACGAAGAAATCGTTGATGCAAATGACGAAATTGCAGAGGTTCAGGAACAAGAAACCGAAGAAAAAAACGTACCTACACCGGTTGTTGTTCAATCGCCCAAGGTTAATCCACGTGGTGTAAATGGACGCGCGGGAACGGCTTCGCGTGTGGTACCGGCGGTATCAAATGCAAATACACGCAGTGCGGGGGCCCGTGTTGTGGCGTCTTCACGCACGGCAACAAATAATGGCGCGACGGTTCGTTCACGTACGGCAACAACCGTAACCGCACGTACATCAAATGTGGCGGCACGTCCAACACGCGCAACAACCGCAACAACAAAAAACACCGGCGTAACATCACGTCGTGCAAATACAAATAATTCTGGGGCACGTACCGCACGTTATGCAACGGCCGTTACACAAACCGATACGGTCAATACACCAATATATTCTGGGCGCGTCGCAACACGCGCAGGGACACGGGCATCTGCGATGCGCGCACGTATCCCGACGGCGACCGATGTTTCATCAACAACAACCGTGGCCGAAGAACCAACATCATCTATGGTCGAAGCGGTTATGTCAATGGATGAAATCGCACAAATGACAGATTACTGCAAGGCGCAATATACATCATGTATGGATAATTTCTGTAATGTTCTGGACGATAATCAGGGACGTTGCAGTTGTTCCAAGAATGTGAAAAATTACGAAAAAACAGAAATTGCGTTAAAGGACGCAACAAATGCACTGCAAGACGTTGCGCAGCAAATTCAATATTTGGGACTTAGTACAGATCAAATCAATTCCCTATTTACAGAAACCGAAGCAGAAGCCGCAATGTCCGCGGGTGGCGATAATACACAGTTGAAAAACGACCTTGATCGTATCAAAAGTATGATTGTTGATGTAAAAACCGGTACGGCATCTTCGTCCGTTACGGTTGATTCTGGGATCAATTTTGATTTATCAGGTTTATTGAACTTTAATGTCGAAGGGTCTGGATTTGATTTGGGATCTTTGTTTGGCCCATCCAAGACAAATGCGAACACCGCATCAATCAGCAATCAGCGTGGCGAACAACTTTATAAAACTGCGGCGGCACGATGCAAGGCCGCAATCTTGACAGATTGCCAAAATCAGGGCGTTGATATTTCTATTATCACAAATTCATACGATATGGAAATCGACAAGTCCTGTGTTGCGTATGAACGTAACCTGAAAGATTCAAATGAACAAATGGCGCAGACGGTTCGTAATGCAACGAGTGTGTTGCAACGCGCACGTTTAATGTTGGCACAACAGAAAAATGCATATGATTTGCGTGAGTGCGTAAATGCGTTGGATTCTTGTATGCAGAACGATTTTGTTTGCGGGTCTGATTATGAAAACTGTTTGGATCCAACCGGTAAATATATCGTAAATGGCGAAGTTGTAATCGGTTCCCAACCAGGCGCCCCAATGGGTGCAAACTCCACAGACACCGGTACTGGTATATATGCAACTTGGAATTATTCACTAAATAGTACTGATAATAATGCGTGGGCGAAAAACGGATCTTTGGCCGACTATATCACGGCAATATTGGGGGATGGTGCCAATAGCACCCCTATAACGGAAGAAACATTATCAAATACATCCAAGGCACAAAGTTCTATGGCCACATATTTGATGAGCAAGATTGGTTATGCCGATGAGAATGGAAAAAATTATGGTATGTGTATGTCGGTCTTGAATCAATGTCAAGATTACACATATGAAGACAAACAATATAAGTTTGATAATCAGGTTGTACGTGAATACCTACAACGTACGTTGGTTCAAATCAGGGCCGCACAGGACAATCTGTTAAGCGAATATGCCGAAGATTGTATAACCGATGTAACCAGCTGTCTAAGCAATAATGGTTTTTCAACATCTGACTTGGACAATGCGAAAAATTTAACCATCAAGAATCAGATTGCAATCAATGCGTGTAATTCACAAATATTGACATGTATGTCCGCAAATGACGTTATAGATAACGAAAATGAACTTGCGGCATCACAATTACCAAAAACAGAATGGGTTTTGGGTGTTATGAATGAAACAGGCGCCGAAGCTGCATTAAAAAGAATCAACTGTACTGGTTCTGACGGAAAGTGGACGATTACAGAGAACGAAGCCAAATGCGAATGCCCAGAAGGGGAAGAACCTGACAAAGATGGTTATTGCAAAGAAAAAAAAATAACGTAGCATCATGTGCTGAGACTGAGTTAAAAGCGCTATTTGCGACCGAAGGAACCAAAAATTCTGGCACTTGCGTTCCAACAGAGTGTATGGCAGGTTATGAATTGAAAGCTTCGAAATGTGAGGAAACGCAGTTATTAAAGAATTGTACAGCATCTGGCGGCTCTTATGGGAAAGCAGGAAGTTGTAATTGTAATACAGCGGCTACACTTGATGAAGAAACGGGTTTCTGTGTTGTGAACCAATCATTTTTTGATGATGAATATTGCAGTTTAGCAGAAACTCAAGAAATCTGTGAAACCACCGAGGGGACGACAACAGAAGACATC
>JAZRSI010000062.1:0-3911 GCA_045651445.1 Candidatus Enterousia sp.
GCGCGATTAAACTGACTGACCTGATAATCTGAACCACCAGACATTGCGCGTAATGCGCCATCAGGAGTCATAGCAACAACCGCACCCTGATATTCGCCAACACGATTTGGCAAAATCGCGGCAACACAATCCTGTAAATCACTATCAAGTGTTGTATGAACATACATATCTGTTTCAAATGCACCAATTCTTGATTTTAATTCGTCCATAACATAATCTGTCCAATAACGATACAGGTTCGTATCCGCACCATGGCTGGCAGGTCGTAATGATTGCGCCGCAGCACGAGCCTGATTCAATGTGATGTAACCCTGACGAACCATTTCCGTTAAAACAACACGGGCACGTGTAATATTCTTGTCCGGATTACGCAGGGGGCTGTAAGTTGTCGGTGCCTTTAACATCGCGGCAATTTGCGCAGATTGACCAATCGATAACTTGGTCGCGGGAACCCCAAACATCATACGTGCCGCTGCATCAATCCCACGCATCCCACCAACCAAAGATACACGATTCATATATAAATCAAGTATCTGATTTTTATCAAACCTGTTTTCAAGCCAATATGACAAGATTAGTTCTTGGACCTTGCGAGAGATTTTCTTTTCCCGCGATAAAAATACGTTCTTCGCAGTTTGTTGCGTTATTGTCGAACCACCTGATGCCATCCGACCGTGCGCCAAATTCGAAAAAAATGCACGCGATATTCCACGGATGTCTATTGGTCCGTGTTGAAAAAAACGTTTGTCTTCAATTGCAATTATTGCCTGCCATACATGTGGCGGCAGGGTTTCAACAGAAACAGGGGTGCCCATTATACGATTTGCACTGCGTATTTCATTGCCATCTTTGTCCAAAAAAATAACCGCAGCAGGACGCGTTTCATGCAAAATAGAATCCAATGACGGCATACCAAGATATATAACACCAACATAGCCCACAATACAAACACAACCCAATAAAAATAAATTTACACACCATACAAATGCACGATGCCAAAATGACGGACGTGCCGGTTCAAGCGATTTACGACGTGATGTTTCATTGGTATTACGTGGCAAAATTTCCCCCATTTCAAATGATAAAATAATTATTAGCATAAACAACTTGCCATTTGCAAGGATTTATCATTATAATCCTGAATACATGGTATGTGAAAGGAGATTTATATATGAAAAAAATTTTACCGTTATTATTTGTAATGCTGACGATGCCTGTTTGTGCAGAAGAATACTGGGATAACAATTATGATTCTTATGACGAATATGGCACCAATCAAAAATACGATACATATGCCGGAATTCGTATTCATAAGAACGAAAGTTTGGCATTAAAATACGATATTACTGATGCTAATAATTCAACCATACGCGATGATAACTTTGGGTTTGGCGCAGTCGTTGGTAACAGGTTGACCGATAATGTGAAAATAGAATTCGAAACATCTTATACCGGGATAGAAAAATCTAAACGAAATCGTGAATTTGATTTCGATATTTGGGCCAATATGTTTAACATGTATTTGTTCCAAGAATATTCAGGCGCGGTTGCACCATATGCAGGGGTTGGAATTGGGTTTGCCGCAATTTGGGGTAATGTCGCGGATGCAGGGCATAATATGTCTGATAATGTGTTCGATTTATCTTATCAAGCAATGATTGGGGTTAATTTTGCACTTAATAACAGAATTGATTTGAATTTAGGGGTAAAATATCAATATTATGGCGAAGTAGAACATAAAATTAGCGGCAATGTGTACGCGGTTACAGATGTGGATGCCACTGAATTTTACTTTGGTGCGGTATATAAATTCGGAATATAATTATGATTGTTTTTCCGTTGTGTTGTAAATCTAAATTTTCTATAATCTGAATATGAAAAACGCACCTGATTTATTTATTTTGTCTGAACATAATGATTTGCTGAATAAGCTGCGGTTGTGGGATATCGCATACCATCAAAACGATGCACCAATCGTTGATGATGCAACCTATGATGCAGCAAAAAAACGCGCACTTGAAATCGAAGAAATTTATCCAGAACTTGCAAAGAATGGCGCATCCACACACGTGGGGGCAGAAGTATCTGAAAAGTTCAAGTCGTTTCCACATGTTGTGCCTATGTTGTCTATATCAGATGTTTTTAACGAAGGTGAAGTCGCGGATTGGTTTAACAAGTTATCGAGTAAAAATATATTTATTGAACTGAAAGTGGATGGTGTTTCCTATGCGGCACGGTATGAAAATGGGGTCTTGGTGCGTGGACTGACACGCGGCAGCGGAACGCATGGCGAAGATATTACAGAAAATCTGAAAACAATTCCCGATATTCCACAAAAACTGTCCGGCGAATATCCTGATGTAGTTGAAATTCGCGGCGAAGTTTATATGAAACGAAGCGACTTTATCGCACTAAATGCTGAATCTGATAAACAATTCGCCAATCCACGAAATGCAGCTGCGGGGTCTTTGCGGCAACTAAACCCGCAAATAACTGCAACACGAAAATTAAGCGCGTTCGCATATACTTATGGTGATATTTCAAAACGTGATTTTGACACACAATCTGAATATTTTGAAAGACTGGAATCGTGGGGATTTAAGACTACGCGTCATTGGGCGCGGTCCGCAGACAATATGCAACAAATCCAAGACGCGTATAATGAAATTATGATGTTGCGTCCCGATATTCCATTTGATATTGATGGACTGGTCTTGAAAGTAAACGATATCGCAACCCAAGAAAAAATGGGCAGTCGCGCAAACAGCCCCCGATGGGAAGTGGCGTATAAATTCCCTGCGGCACGCGCAATAACAACACTGCGTGATATTACAATTCAAGTCGGACGAACGGGGGTTTTAACGCCTGTGGCGGAATTAGAACCTATTAACATCGGTGGGGTGGTTGTATCACGTGCAACGTTGCATAACGCAGATGAAATTAAACGATTAAATATTCATATCGGGGACAAGGTTATCGTGCAACGCGCAGGCGACGTTATTCCACAAATCGTCGGCGTGGCGGAAATTTCCCCAAATGCAAATGATTACATATTTCCCACAACCTGCCCCGTATGCGGTGGCGATGTGGTTCAGGAATCTGGGGCGGTGGCACGCAGGTGTGTGAACACGTTGGGGTGTCCCGCGCAAAGGATTGGTGAACTGGAACATTTCGTTTCGCGCAAGGGGTTTGATATAGATGGACTGGGGGAAAAGCAAATTGAAAACTTTGTTGAACGCGGATGGATAAAAAATGCAGCGGATATATTTACGCTGATTGCAAGACATGGGGACGATATAAAAAAAATCGAAGGATTCGGGGAAAAATCTGTGGCGAATTTGAATGAGGCAATTGAAAGCGCACGCAATATTGAACTGCATCGCGTGTTGTACGCAATCGGAATTCCCGACATTGGTCAGGTTACTGCAAAATTATTGGCGCGCAAATTCGGCAGTCTTGAAAGTCTTCGCACGGCGCCATTGTGGAAATTGGTTAACATAGACGGAATTGGCGAAGTGATGGCGGGTGAAATCGTTTCTTTCTTTGCCAATGAAAATAATATAGACGCACTGAATAAATTGGTTGAACAGATTAATATTAAAAATCCAGAAACAACTGATATTCCAAATAACGGACCACTGATGGGCAAGCGAATTGTTCTGACAGGTACATTGTCAAAATATACGCGTGATGAAGCAAAGGAAATCCTTGAAAAAATGGGTGCAATTGTTACGGGCAGCGTTTCCAGCAAAACCGACATTGTTTTGGCGGGCGCTGATGCCGGCAGCAAATTAACCAAGGCCGAACAATTGGGTATCACAATATGGACCGAAGAAGATTTTGAAAACGCAATTTCGAAATAACAAAGTTATGTAAATTTTATAGACCCTATCCCTGCCTGCGCAGGGATG
>JAZRSI010000063.1:0-16172 GCA_045651445.1 Candidatus Enterousia sp.
GACCTTCAGGTTATGAGCCTGACGAGCTACCGGGCTGCTCTACCCCGCGATAAAGCTACCATATTATATACTATTTTTATCCATAGTCAAATGAAAAATATTATATTCGTTTTTCTTGATAGTAGAATAGTCCTTGGTTGAATTATGTTTTTTTTATTGCTATGATTTTATCATTATAATTATAAGACAAATATAAGGGTAGATTGTGTTTCAAAATAAAACATTTAGAAAAATATGGAAGGGATTTTGGGAACCTATATTAGGTTTGCAGTTATTTCAATGGGTTATTGCATTGTTTATGGCGGTGCCTATTTGGTTTGTGTATTTTACTTCTATAAAAAAAATTACAAATATCGATGTGTTTTATAAATATAGAAAAAAGCCGGCGATATTCATCTTTTGGCATGGGCGCAGTATGATGTTAAGTCCTATTATTTGTTTAGGTGGGATGAAGGCTTATGCCGTTGCAAGTCGTCATAAAGATGGGCGTATGATGGCAAAGTTGCAACATTTGTTCGGATTACGCGCTATTTATGGGTCCACACACAGGGGGGGCGTGTCTGTTCTGCGTGAGGGGTTACGGGTTTTGGCACGTGGTGATCATGGAATTTGTTTGTCGCCTGATGGTCCGGGTGGGCCGTCTTTGCGTGTACAAGAAGGGGCGTTATATTTCGCAAAAATGTCAGGGGCACCAATTATTCCGGTGTGTTATTCTTGTTCGCGGGCTTGGTTACAAGATAGGTGGGATAGGTATTTAGTGGCGTTGCCTTTTTCCAAGATAACGTGTAATATTGGTAATCCGGTGTTTGTGCCAAAAAAATCTACGCCACAAGAATTCGAAGAAATTAGAAAAAATATAGAAGATTTTATGGTGGCGCAAATGCGTGAATTGGATGCTGAATTCGGATTAAAACCAGCAGAACAAGATTTGACAGCCGCAGAATTTAAACAAAAAAAACGTGATGCCGCCGCCGCAAAAAAGGCCGCAAAACGCAAGAAAATTTAAAAGGGTATTTCGTATGAAAACGCCGTGGTGGTTCTTGAAAAAAAATATAGTCGCTTTTGTTTTATGGCCGGTGTCTATTTTGTATTTCTGGGGTGGAAAAGTCGTTTATTTTATCCGATCAAGAAATGTTTATAAATCACGCAGGCCAATTATTTGTGTCGGAAATATTTTCGCAGGTGGTGTGGGAAAAACGCCAATTGTGCGAAAAATAGCGTCTTGTTTTGATGCGCCTATTGTTATGCGTGGTTATAAAAAAGATAAAAGTAATTCTGGGGTTGGTGATGAAGCCCAGATGTTAAGTAACGCAGGATTGATTGTTCATGTGGGGGATAGAAAATCTAATTTGGTTTTGTTGAACAAGCAAAAGTCAGAATCGGGACCAATTGTTATGGATGATGGATTGCAAAATCCGTCTATTAAAAAAGATATTTCAATTGTGGTTTTTGATGACGGATTAGGGTATGGAAATGGATTTATGTTGCCGGCGGGGCCTTTGCGTGTGCCAAAAAAATACGCAAAAAAAGCAGATGCAATTCTTGTAATTAAATCAAAAAATCCAAAGAAAAAATTTGAATTGCCTGATAATATCCCTGTGTTTTATGCAGAAAATAAAACAATTTCACCATATGGTGAAAATCAAAAGTTGGTTGCATTTGCCGGAATTGGGTATCCTGATAAATTCTTTAATGCGCTGAAAGGGGTGGTGGACAAGAAAAAATTCCCAGACCATTATCAATATACAGATGATGATATTGCGACTTTGATAAAAATTGCCAAGAAAAAAAAGGCAAAACTTGTAACCACTGAAAAAGATTGGGTTAGGTTGCCGAAAAAATATCAAGATGATATAAAGTATGCGTCGCTTGAAACGATTATAGAAAAAGATTTCTTTGATTGGGTAAAGGAGAAATTAAAATGCCAACAATAAAAAAACAAGTGCTTTTGTCTGGGGTTGGAATTCATTCTGGGGCGCCGGTGGAAATTGTTATAAAGCCGTCTGATGAATGTGGGATTTTCTTTAAACGTGTAGATTTAGATGAAAATAAACTGATTTCTGCGCGGTTTGACAATGTTGGTGAAACTAAATTTCGTAATACAACCGTTGGTAAATTAAATGCAGAACATGTTCAAACAATTGAACATTTGATGGCGGCTTTGTTCATCTTAGGAATTGATAGTGCGATTATTGAAATTAATGGGGCTGAAACGCCTATATTGGACGGTAGTGCCGCGCAATTTATAAAAGAGATAAAAAAAGCCGGGGTTACAAGTGGTAATTTAAAAAAGATTATTGTTAAAAAAGAAGTTGTTGTTTATGCCACAGATGTTATTAAACAATTGCCTATCGTTGCGCGGTTAAAATTATGGTTGTTTAATAAATTTAACGGTAGAAAAGTAGATGGATTTGTAAAATTAAGTCCAAATGATGGTAAGTATTTAAATGTGAGTGCAACACTTGTTTATCCGGAAAAAATTATAGGAAAACAGTCTTGTTCTTATTCTTATGATGGGACAAAAAAATCAATTGATGATTTTATTCAAAATTTTGCCGCGGCACGTACGTTTGGTAAGTTTTCAGAGTGGGAATATCTTAAAAAGCGCGGTATGGGACGCGGGGCAAACGAAAATAATGTTATTGCGTTAAATGATGCGGGGGATGGAACGCTGAATAAATTATTATGGAAAGATGAATTTGTGCGACATAAAATAATCGATGCCGTTGGGGATATGTTTACCAGTGGTGCGATTATATGTGGAAATTTAGAATCTTATAAAGGAAGTCATGCATTAAATAATTTGGTTTTAAAAAAATTATTTAGTGATAAGGCAAACTATGATATAGTTGAATAACAAATATAAACAAAGGAAGGAAAAATGAAAAAGATTTTTGCGTTGGGGATTTTGGTCTTGCTGACCGCGTGTAACGGGTTTGTGAAAAATGAAAACGGTAGTCAGTATTTGGTGCAGTTGGATGCAGAACCAATTGGATGTACTTTTTTATATAAACTAGAAACAGAAGTTTCTGTTTATGCCGCAGAAGATGCAAAGCGTTATATGGAAAATCGTATCGTTGATCAGGCAAGACCTGGGAACGCATATTGGATTACAAGTCAACGTACAAAGCCAAATGAATGGGTTATTTTTGGCCCAGAACGTTCGTTCGTCTTGGTTGCAAATGTTTATGATTGCCCAAATGCAAATCGGGTTCGTACCGCAAATGATTTAGATGAAATTCCACAATCTTGTACGTATGGTAATTGTGAATAATAATATCCCACAGATGTGGGATTTTTTTTGTGATTTTTATTCCTTTGAAATCATTTGCCTTGGATTTATGTTTTGTGTTATAATTAGTTTAAATATTCAGAGAGAGAATTTTAATTGGCCAGTCAAGTTATAAATATTAATCGAAAAAAATATGCCGTTGGGTTGGTTTGGCAACCTGTGTCCGTGGGGACAACTGTGCGTATTTATGCAAAAAGTCTTGCAAAGAACATAGACAAGAAACTAAATCTTTATACCGAATATCGCGAAATGGTTGGATTGGGTGCACGGCGTTTCGGACATCGTGCGACTATGCGTGTGGCGGCGGCTGCGGTTATGGAAAGTTTTTCGGAATATACTTCCTTTTTGGCGATGTTTCAAATTCCAAACGGTTTTTATTTAGTTGCGGCGCGTAATGGTATTATCTTGGAAGATAGGGTTTTTGTATCAGAAGATGATGCGCGGGCCGAATATGTAAAATTATCTGAAATACCAGATTGGGGCGCGTTTATCGCACCAAGTTCATGGGGAATGCCGCGCGCGGTTGAAAAAAACTTGGCCGAAGTTTTGGTGGGAAATAATCATGTGTCTTTGCATTCGATTACTTATACACGTGCGGGAATTTGGTCTATTTCACTGATTGTTATATTTTTGTTGTTATTTATGGGAATTTTTAAAGATTCTGTTAAGCAGGTTTTTAGTCCACGACCACAAGTGGCAGAATTAAATCCGGAATTGGTGGCAGAATACAAAAGGCAAATCGAAGAAAAAAATAAAGAATTGGATGCGCAATTTGAAATAGAAAAACAATTACCACCAGAACCAATTGTTATGCCGTATGAATTGTTGCCAGACGTTATGGCGCGGGCAGAGTTGTGTTACAAGGCAATCGGATTTGTTATGCAACCGATTACAGGATGGAATCAAATAAATGTAACTTGTGGTGAAACGCATGTGGTCGCAGAATTAAAGCGGTCGTTTGGAACGTTGGATGAATTTTACAATGTGGCGACGGATTTTATGCCAGGGGCTTTTGTTCAGGAAATTGATGATGATACTATACGTATAACCGCAACATTACCAAAATTAGATGCGGTTTCATCGCAAGATGAACGTGATGTACAGACGGTTCTGCGTGATATTACGTCTATGTTCCAAGGGGTTGATGAAGCACCACAGGCACAGATTGTAATGGATACTTTGACGAATGGTGTCGATGTGGCAGAAGTTAATCTGGTTGAATTAGAAATTAAATCAAAGTTAACGCCCATGCAATTTATCAAAATTTTTGAAGATTTTGGTGGGGTTTATTTAATGCAGGCACAATGGGATGTCGCAAAACGTACTTGGAACTATGAGGTGATTATCTATGCAAAGTAAGAAAATGTTTTTGATGGTGTTGATGTTTGTTATGATGCCCGTTATGTCAATAATGGCAGAAGAAGTCGTTGTCGAAGAACAGGTGGATATGGAACAAGTGTCCGCTGATGCGGTGGCGAATTATGATGTCAAAGGGTCTTTGTTTCAGCAAATTACAGATTTAGAACAAGAAAAAATCTTGATGCAGTTCGAAAAACAACGTGCACAATTGGATTTGGAATTGGATAGGTTGGCCGCAGAAAAAATTAAACTGCATATGGAAATAGATACTTTGTCTGGACGGGCAGAACAGCAGCAACAAGAAATAGAAACACAAAAAGCAAAATTAGAGGCCGAAGCGGCACGTATTGAACATGAAAAAGAAGCCTGGATGGAAAGGGCTGAAAAAGAAAAAACAACAACTAAGACGGTGCAAAAGAAAGAAGAAGTTGTGCAAGATAATATCGCTGATAAATATAGACTGGTTAATGTTGTGGGGGCCGGAAATCAATTACAGGCAACCGTTGAAGATTTAAGTTCTGGACAGTCAAAACGTGTTGCCGTGGGAAAGGTCTTGGATGGGTTGACCGTAAAATCAATATCGTTGGATGACGGAATTGTTTTCGAAGGCGAAGATGGTGAAATACAAAATTTGAATGTTACTAGTGGAAAATAATAATGCCAAAAGTAAAAGATGATTTTAATAATATAGAATTCGATAAAAAACCGTCTGTGCCGGCGGGACTTGAAAATGCAGAAAGTAAAGAAGTTATCGATTATTTGTTTGCAAATAATAACAAGTTGTTGACCGCAACAGGGGCAAAGTTAGAATTACCACACGATACACAGAGTTTGATTGCCTATTTTTCAGGGGGGGAAATTATTATTTCGCGAACACATCGATATGATGGCCGTGTGTTGGCGTTCCTTGATTTGTTAAAACGTCGTGGCAATATAGTGCACGAACCGTATTATTCTGACCTGGGGTTAATATCTAATATTTATAAATCAAATGATTTAAAGTTGGGGGGTGGCGCGCGCTTTAAGCAGGATTTTGACAATCAAATGCAAAAAGATTTTGTCGATATTATCGCCAAGGCCGCAGAACAAAAAGTTTCAGACGTTCATATCGAAGTCGCAGATCAGACAACCGTTTTCTTTCGTATTGATGGCAGTATGCAGCCCGTTATGGAATATAATTCGCAATGGGGGGAATCTTTTGTTCGTGCCGCATTTGCATCTGCGGATATGTCAAATGCAAACTATGCGCAAAATGAATATCAATCTGCACAGAAAGATGGACGTACACCGCTACGTGGAACAAAAGATTTATATCTGCCAACAGGGGTCTTGGGTGTGCGTATGCAATTTAATCCGATTGCGTTCGGTAGTCGGTATGTTGTTATGCGATTGCTTTATGATAACCCGTCCGAAGGTATAAAGGTAGAGCAAGAATTTGGCCCTTATGAACAGAGATTGTTGGCACGTATGCGGTCTTTTCCAACGGGACTTGTTATTGTTGCAGGACCAACAAGTTCAGGAAAATCAACGACGTTGGTTCGTAATATGTCAATGATGTTGCGGGAACGTAATTATGAAATCAATATGATTACGGTGGAAAATCCCGTCGAACAGAAAATATTCGGTGCGCGTCAGATGCCCGTGGTTAATACAACAAATGAAGAACAACGCGAAGAAAAATATGTAGAAGCGTTGGCGGCGGCGTTGCGAAGCGACCCTGATACATTAATGGTCGGTGAAATTCGTACTTTGGCGGCGGCACAGTTGACCGTACGTGGCGCGTTATCAGGACATAATGTTTGGACAACATTGCATGCGAATTCTGCAATGGCAGCGTTGACACGTCTATTGGATTTGGGAATAGAACCGTTTAAATTAAAAGAAGAAACTTTGATGCGTGGTTTGGTTTCTATGCGCTTGTTTAAAAAGGTTTGTCCGTATTGTCGTGAACCATTGGAAAATCATCCAGAACGTGGGGCGTATCGTCGTGTAATGGATGCATATGGCAAGGTCGGATTAAAACAGGTTTATCAGCGTGGCGCGGGTTGTGAACACTGTAACGGTACAGGTAATTTTGGCCGTGTCAAAGCAGGTGAAATTATTATTACAAATAGTGAATTTTTGGGATTGGCTTTGTCTGGAAATACCGATGGGGCGGTTCGTTATTGGTTGGAAGAAATGGATGGGCGTACACTAAAAGAAGCCGCAACTTCATTGATGTTACAGGGTATTATTAGTATTGATGAACTAGAACGTTGGGTTGGACAATTGGATCAACCGGGGGTTTATTAATATGAATAAATTAGAATTATTATATGCAAAAATGGTTTTCAGATTAAATACTGAAAAACGTATGTCAATATGTCGTAAATTGGCATCGCTTTTGCGTAATGATTTTACCTTGATTGATGCACTTGAACGATTGGAAATGATTGAATCCAAGAATGGTACAAAACCGCGTGAACCGTTTGCAATCGTTATGCGACAATGGCAACAAAATCTTGAACGTGGGATGACTTTTTCAGAAGCAACGCGTGGATGGGTGCCACCAGATGAAACGTTGTTGGTTACATCTGGGAATATGTCTAATTTGGTGGTTGCGCTGGAAAATGTAGGGCGTGTGGTTAGTGGTACGCAAAGAATTCGACGCGCAATGACAACGGCGGTTGCGTATCCTATGTTTTTGTTGGCATTAACATTTGGTATTATTTTAATGGTAGGAATTTATCTGGTGCCACCTTTGGCAGAAGTTGCAGGTAATGATATTGTATGGCGGGGTAGTGCACAGTCTTTGATTTGGATTTCTGATTTTTCTATTAAATATTGGTATTATTTCTTGGTTGTGTTTGCGTCAATTGTTGCGATTATTTGGTTAAGTTTACCAAATTGGGCGGGACGGTTGCGTGTGGTTGCAGATAAATTGCCACCGTGGAATGTGTATAAAATTCAGATATCTGTTGGGTGGTTGATGTCGTTGGCTGCGATGATTAGCGCAGGGGTTACAATACCTGATGCGATGCGAATGTTGGCGGATAATGCAAATCGATATTTACGAACAATCCTTGAAAAAACACTGCGATTTATTGCTAATGGTGATAATCTTGGGGTGGCTTTGTCGCGGACAAAACGCGATTTCCCAGATTCAGAAATTATTGGTGATTTAACAATTTATGCGGATATGAATGGTTTTGATGAAAATTTAACGCAGGTTGCAAATGATTATTTAGATGAATCTGTTAGAAAAATGGAAAAAATTTCAAATACGTTAAATAGTTTGGGTATTTTATTGGTTTCTGCAATAATTGCGTGGGTTGTATTGGGGACCTTTCAAATGCAAGATCAGATTACCGCTGCGCTTTCTTGAAAAAAAGATAAAAATTAGTGCCGGATATATTTCCGGCACTATGTTTGTTTTCTTGTCCTTAGACCATAAACGGCAGGTTTTCAAGATTACCTTCGGCAACACGGACGTTTACGTCGATTAGCATAAATATAGAATCAGGTGTGCGTTGAATGTTTTCTGAAAATACACCTGCGTCTAGTAAGTGGCTGGTGTTGACGGATAGTTTTGTTATTAAATGGTCGTCGTCCAGTAGCGTGTAAATTGGGCCGATGTCGCGCGGTGTGTTCGAACCAATTTCGTGTTCGTTTTGTGGGCAACGTAGGCCGTCCATAATTGTCTTTACGCGGTTATCAATATCACTACGTGGAACCCCAACAATTTCAGGATGCAGCATTTGAATATCAAGTTCGGCCAATAATTTTAAGTTTGGTGTAATTATTGGATTCCAATCAATTCCACCAATGTGGCGGGTTGATATTGGACTTTTTGCAGGATTAGGAACCATGTATTGTTTCAGATTGTTCCAGGGACTGTGTTCAATCAATTTTTTTAATTGTGGATGGAATTGCATACGGATGTCGGCAATATGCTGCGCCCGTTTTTTGGGATTAATTAAAATATCCCCGAAATATAGTAGTTTGAATTTCATTTTGTGTCCTTTTTCCTTGATAATTATAGCAGAAATTGCTATGTTTTTACATAGAAAAAAGAAAGGAATTACATATGACAGTACATAATGAATATACCGGTGATTCAATTAAGGTATTAAAAGGATTAGAAGCCGTTAAAAAACGCCCAGGAATGTATATTGGTGATGTTGGCGAAGGTGGTAATGGTCTTCACCATATGATTTACGAAGTTGTTAATAATTCTATCGATGAAGCAATGGCGGGGTATGCAGATACGGTTTATGTTTCGTTAAATGCAGATGGTAGTGCAACTATTCGTGATAACGGTCGTGGTATGCCGTTTGATATAAATCATGATACTGGACGTAGTGCGCTGGAATTAATTATGTGCGAATTGCACGCCGGTGGTAAATTTGATAACGAAGGTAGTGGGGCGTACAAGGTTTCTGGTGGTTTGCACGGGGTTGGTGTTTCTGTGGTTAATGCGTTGTCAACCTGGTTGGAAGTCAAGGTTTGGCGTGGCGACAAGCAGGCATTTATGTCTTTTGCAGATGGTGTACCAACAACAGATGTTCAAATTACAGAAAATAAATCCGGTATTGAACATGGAACCGAAGTTAGTTTCTTGCCATCGCCAGAAACATTTACAGGAACAGAATTTAGTTTCGATGTTTTGGAAACATGGTTGCGTGAACAGTCTTTCTTGAATGCAAATGTTAAAATTATTCTTGAAGATTTGCGTGGCGCAGAGAAGAAAGAACGTGAATTCCATAGCGTTGATGGATTAAAAGGGTTTGCAACTTATTTGGATAAATCAAAAGAATTGTTGAACAAAGAACCGATTCAAATGATAAAACAACAAGAAGATACTTATATCGAAGTTGTTTTACAATGGACGACGGCTTATACGGAAACTTCGTTGTGTTTTACAAATAATATTCCAAATCGTGATGGTGGTACACATTTGGCTGGTTTTCGTGCGGGGTTGACACGTGCTATTAACAAATATATCGCAGAAAAAGGAACAAAAAAAGATATCAATTTGTCTGGTGAAGATTTCCGCGAAGGCTTAACAAGTATTGTTAGTGTCAAGGTGCCAGACCCAAAGTTTGGTTCCCAGACCAAAGATAAGTTGGTGTCAAGTGAAGTGCGTCCGATTGTAGAAAGTACAGTATCGGAAATGTTGTACGAATTCTTGGATGAAAATCCACAGATTGCCAAGACAATCGTCGATAAAATTATCGAAGCCGCAACTGCACGCGAAGCCGCACGCAAGGCGCGTGAATTATCACGTAAGAAAACAGGACCTGAATTGGGTGGTTTGCCAGGTAAATTGGCAGGGTGTTCAGAACGCGATCCTGCGAAATGCGAATTATTTATCGTTGAGGGGGATTCTGCTGGTGGTACCGCGAAACAGGGACGCGACCGTAAAACACAAGCAATCTTGCCGTTGCGTGGTAAAATCTTGAACGTTGAACGTGTTCGCTTTGATAAAATGTTGGGGTCTGATACGATTGGTGCCTTGATTACAACAATGGGCGCAGGTATCGGTAAAGATGACTTTGATATTGAAAAAATGCGCTATCACAAAGTTATTATTATGACCGATGCGGACGTTGACGGACAACATATTCAGACGCTGTTGATGACATTCTTCTATCGTCATATGCCACAGGCAATTGAACGTGGATATATTTATGTCGCAAAACCACCACTATATGGTGTAACACGTGGAAAACAACAGATTTATCTGCAAAATCAACGCGAAATGGACGATTACTTGATGGAACAGTTGGCAACAGATGGTATGATTGAAACTGCAAACGGTGTTCAAGTATCGGGCGCGGATTTAAAGCGCTTGTTAGGGTTGGTATTAGATATGCGTAATATCTTGCAGCCTTTAAATCATATTGTGCCGTTGCGTTTTGTAGAAGCATTGGCATTGAACGGTGTGTTTGAAAATGAAAGTGCTGAAAACTTTGTTGCGGCACAGACTATGTTGGATGCCCAAGAATTAGAATTCGAACGTGGTTGGAAAATTTCAGCAACTGATGCCGGAATCGAAATTACAAGAACTTTGCGCAGCGTCAAAGAAACTTATGTTTTGCCACGTGAAAAAATAAATGGACCAGAAATTCGTGGTTGGCATAGATTGGATGGACGCGATGAATTGATGGAAACTTTTGGTAAGCCAACGGTCTTGCGCGTAAAATCCAAAAATCAAAAAATCTGGGGTGCGCTAAATTTGTTGGATACCGCGTTTGAATATGCGAAAACAGGGTTAAAAATCCAACGATACAAGGGTCTTGGTGAAATGAACGCAGAACAGTTGTGGGAAACAACAATGGATCCAAATCATCGTTCGCTGTTCCAGGTTAAAATTGATGATGCGGCCAAGGCGGATGAAGTGGTTTCTATGTTAATGGGTGATGTGGTTGAACCGCGTCGCGACTTTATCGTAGAAAATGCGCTGGAAGCAAATTTGGACGTTTAATTGAATATGGCGCGGTTTTCCGCGCTATAGTTTTATGGGGATATGATTATGGCGGAAGATTTTAAAATAACAAAAGAAGGAACGATAGTTAGAGAAGACCAAACAAATATAGAAATAGCAGAAAAAGAAGAAATCTCTTCGTTGGAAGAATGTGTTTTTCGGCATCCTGAATTTTATTCTGAACAGAAATTAAGTGAGAAGAAGAAACGGCTTGATGTATTGTGGAAAAAGTATGGATTAGAAGAAAAAGAAGTAAGTTTGTTAGAATATTCTGTTTATACTCATCCTGAACGTTGTTCTGTAGAAGAATTAGACAAAAGAAGGAAACGACTTGATGAATTATGGAAAAAATATGGCAAGGCTGATAATTATATATTAAAACTGAAAATAGCACAAAAGAAGGTAGATATTTTAAATAAGAAAAACTCGTCTAATTCTGTGTTGAAGAATGCGATATTTAATTTAAAAAATAAAGGTATTGATAGTAACGGATGATGTTTTCGCGAGATTGGTTCTTTGATTTAGATAAAAAACTGCGTGCGTGCGGTTTGGACAGTGATGCACAGAGTTTTGATGAAATCCTGGAAAACCTGCGTATGCGTAAGATTTGTAATCCTGATGAATTTGCCATACATTGTATTTATGTAATTTTAGCAGGCGGTTTTTCACAGCAGACTGCCAAGAAAATTCATACGAGAATAATCGAACTTTTAAGACAAGTCGGTCCAAATTTTGATACCTTAATCAAGATTTTTAATAATAAAAATAAAATAAATGCCATATGTAAAATTTGGGAAAATCGTGTTGATTTATGCGATGGTTATTATCAAATGACATCATTGGACGATAGGTTGCTATATCTGCAAAAATTGCCACATATTGGAAAAATTACTGCAAATCATTTGGCGCGGAATCTGGGTGAAGACGTTGTAAAATACGATATTTGGATTCAGCGTTTAGGGTGTAAGTTTGTGAATAAAAATTTGCCGATTGATAACGGAAACTTGTCGCCAGAAATAAAGTCCGCTTGTGATGGTATGTTTGCGCATTTGGTTCGTGAAACAAATTTACCCCGTGGATATATCGATGTTGTTTTATGGAAATCATTGCAGCAAGGACTAATAAAATTATGAATGTGAAAATTGAACAATCTTGGAAAGATGCATTAAGTGCAGAATTTGATAAAGATTATTTTATTAAATTAACTGATTTTGTGCGTGGTGAATATTTATCTGGGAAAACTGTTTTCCCGGCACCGCAAAATATATTTAATGCTTTTAATTTATGTCCACTTGATAATGTGCGGGTTGTTATTATTGGTCAAGACCCTTATCATGAACCAGGGCAGGCGCATGGACTTTGTTTTTCTGTGTTGCCGCCAACGCAATTGCCCCCATCGTTACAAAATATTTACAAAGAAATAGAATCTGATTTAGGAAAAAAATCTGTTACAAATGGTGATTTAACACATTGGGCAAATCAGGGTGTTTTATTGTTAAATTCAACCTTGACAGTACGGGCGCATGCCGCCGCTTCGCACGCAGGACGCGGTTGGGAAGAATTTACAGATGCAGTTATTCGGGCGCTTGGGATGCGTGAAAATATTGTTTATATGCTATGGGGAAGTTATGCCCAAAAGAAGGCCGCAATTGTAAATCCTGAAAAAAATCTGATATTAAAAAGCGCGCATCCGTCGCCGTTATCTGCGTATCGTGGTTTTTTTGGAAATAAACATTTTAGTCGTGCAAATGACTATCTGATAAAATGTGGTAAAAAACCAATAGATTGGTAATTAAAAACTATATGTGATTCCAAGACCATAAAACGCATAGGAATTATTTTCAGGTGCGGTGTTGCCGTTTGACATATGGTGAACAAAGATTTCCGCAGATGTGCAATCGGTTATTTTATATCCCGCGCCAAGTTTAAATCCAAATATTAATTTTGAACCAATTCGTTCGTTTTGCTGGGCCTGCATACCAACGCCAAGACCAATAAATGTGTACCAATCATCCCCATAAAATGGAATTACATCTTCGGATAACATTACGATTGGAATAGTGTATTTGTCCCATTGCCAACCATATTTTTCACCAGAACCCAATGTTTGGAATATGTTTAATGATTTACGTGCCGGCAGAAGGAAAAATTCAGTTGGTTGTGAATACTGGACGTGCAGCATGATAAATGGTACCCATTGTGTGGGTGGCGGTACGATAATACCACTATTTACACCCCATCCAAAATTAAAAGCGATTTGATTTTCGTAATCACCAAAAAATGGATTTGTTTCCGCATTTGCGGTCATGGTTGTTATTGATAGTAATAGGGTATATAAGATTTTTTTCATGTTTCGTATGGTATCATAAAAATAGCTTTCGTTCAAGCAAGTTTTATTAATTTTTATAATGATTGTAAATATGAATAAAATCGTTTGTTAGGGATGTTTTAGAAAGTTACTTCTTTTTTTGTTTTTATTTCTTTTCCTTTTTCAAGCGCCTTGGATAGTTTTGAATATGAGATATTGGCTTCTTCGGCGGCGGCTTTTAGTATATTTTTATAGTCCATATTTTTTGATTTAAAATATTCGATAATTTTTGAAAATCTATACAAGGTGTTATTTTCTATGGCTTCTGCGATTGCGGTTTTGCCTTGGTTGTTTTGTTTTAAAAACATGGAACGATGTAATTCCGCGGTTTTATTTTCGCTATATTCTGTTTCGTCAAAACATGTTTTTATCCAAGATAGCAGTTGTTCTTCGGATTCGTTGATGCAATTATTTTTCAAACAATCTTCATCATAACTGCCTTCAAACGCATTAAATCCGGGGTTCCAACAATCTTTTGTACATTTTTCTTCAAAAAGAGATGTTTTTCTACGTGCGATAGCATGCCAAATTGTATCTTTGTTATCGTCTGTGGCGTAACAAACGTCATATGTTTTTTGAAGTATATTTCCGCTGTAACTATTAGAGCTAAATTCTATCTTGGCAATAAGTTCATTAATATTTGTGAAATACATCATGCTTTTTTCTGCGCTAATGTGACGAAGTTTTTCTTCTAAGGATGTTATATCCCCGTTAAGACAATCATCAGTAGAAAGGATATTGCACGTTTCTGATGGGTTGATATCAGGATTTATTCGCAATGGTAATATGTTTGTGTTTGTTTGATGTTCTGTAAAACACTTATAGGCGTAGCAGTTCGTGTCAACCATTTCTAATTCTTCGAAACATAAATAACGCAATTCTTTCTCGCGTCTGAAATGCTCTGGTTTTATATAATCTATATTGTCATTGGGGATAAATTTCTGTTGATGTTTTTTATTATTTTCGTAGTTTGTATATGCTGTACGGTATGCTTCTGTTACGCAATAATCCATAGTGGCAAAAGATTTAGATGTAATTAAAAATAATACTATAAGTGTTGTATACAACTTTTTCATTTGCTGTCCCTCCAATCGTTTTAAGAAAAACCGCCACGGAATTTGGCGGTCGGGGAGTTTGCAAATCATCTCATTATTGATTCTGTTCGTTTTCGGGGTGTCCCTGTTGTATGGCGAACAGCCCCCCGACTGTATTACAGTCAGGGATAAATAACGATGCAAAACCACAGGAACTATATCGTAAAAAATTGTCTGTGGCGTACACCGAATGAGATGGGCCTGCAAAAGCCCCGAACCCATATCCCTATGGATTCAAGGTAAATTTTAGCATAGATATTGCATAAAAGTAAGTGAATTTTATCTTTGTTTTTAATGCACGAAACGGTATAAGCAAAATAATATTATGTTGCTTGCAAATCGGTATAGTTGTGATATAAATCTTGTGTAAAAATATAAAAAGGTAATTAAAATGTCATTTTGTGATGGATGCGAAAAACGGTGTAAGTTGGGATATCAATTTGGTGTTTTGGCGTATTATATTTACCCAACGATTGATGAAAAACCGATATACCGTTATTTTGATGAAAATAATAATATTCAATATTCTGGTATTAAGTTCAATGTGCGCATAGTAGAATTTCAAAAAAAATACGCCAAGGATTTGGCCTGCAAAATCGCCTGTCTGTGCGACCATTACAAGACACGATAATCCCCACCGCCCCTGTGGCGGTGTTTTTATGTCTAAACTTATGTCCAGTATATGTAAAATTGTCCATAAGCGTTAATCAGATTAAATACACAAACACCACATTTTGTAAAAAAATATTGACAAACACGACATTTGTGATATTCTCTTTGCTAAAAGAAGAGTATTACGCATGTTCAGAAAATATAAAAAAGAAACATTAACAAATGATATGCTAGGTAACTGGTTTTCAAATCAGGGTTGTTTTATCATGTACAATTATGATAACAACCAATTGCGATATGGTGGTGAATTAAGTTTTGCAACTAAAAGCACCTATGGCGTATTAAGCTATTCTAGACAACGGGTAGATGAAAAATTGGCACAAGACCTCAAGAAAGCCATAGACAATGATGTGCGCTGGTCTGAGAAATATGAATTGGTCGCATATCTGTACTTAAATGCGTATTCAGAAACACCAAAACATTTACAAATATTAAATGACACCACATGCAACCAGAAAAAATCAACACAGGGTGGCACAATCATCGGCGGACAACTAATATCAAATCCACAATTAACACCTGTACATTCAGATACAGTTGGCAAAAATGGTGGCGATTTCACACCTGCAACCGTACATAAATTGATTGTTCGTGATAAAAAAACAGGTCGTATAATCCGCCCAAATAACATTTATATGGGAACAAGTACGCCAATCTTGACACGTTCGGAAATGGAATCGTGCCTAAAATTGGGTGCATTACTTGACGGATATCGTGGTCTGTTAATACAAACCGCAATCCCACAGAAATAAAAAACTCTAAATTCAGAAAAAACGGAGCAAAAAATGAAAGAAATAATTGCAGAATTAAAGGCGAAAATGAAAAAGCCTGGAACCCATATATTAGAACCTATTGATTCTAACAGTAAAATTTTTTGGGTTCGTAAAGGCACAACCGACCTGTTTGATATAGATATGGTTA
>JAZRSI010000064.1:0-2563 GCA_045651445.1 Candidatus Enterousia sp.
CTTGGCTCACAGAACGACATGGCTACGATCCGACTTCATACAAGGCCGATGGACAACTGTCGGGATTAACCACGGGTTTAAGTGCGCTGGATAAATCTATCAGTGGATTACATCATTCTGA
Source organism: Candidatus Enterousia sp. (assembly GCA_045651445.1). Lineage (GTDB taxonomy): Bacteria > Pseudomonadota > Alphaproteobacteria > Rs-D84 > Rs-D84 > Enterousia. The sequence goes on from JAZRSI010000064.1 coordinate 122, forward strand.
CCTTATTATTATCGCAGGACGACCCGCGATGGGGAAAACCACACTTGCAATGAATATGGCTTTTAATGCGGCAAACGCAATTGCATACGGACGCGCAAATAAAAACTACAAGGGCGCAGTTGTGTTTTTCAGTCTTGAAATGTCCGCATCCCAATTGGCGGCCCGTGTATTGTCGTCGCAATCCAAGATTCCTGCGTCTGCAATGCGCGAAGGTACCCTGACAGATGAAGACTTTATGAAAATGACACAATATTCCGCGGCAATTGCAAAGGTACCATTGTTTATTGATGATACACCTGGGATGTCTGTGCCAATGATGCGAACCCGCGCACGTAGATTGGCGCGTAAACACGGCGGAATTGCATTAATCGTAATCGACTATTTACAATTGATGACGTCCCCAGGCGGTAAACGCAGCGAAAATCGCGTTCAGGAAATTTCTGAAATTACACGTGGACTAAAAATGCTGGCCAAGGAATTAGATGTTCCTGTTATCGCGTTGTCCCAGTTGTCGCGTAGTGTCGAAGCGCGTGATGATAAACGACCACAGTTGGCGGACTTGCGTGAATCTGGTTCTATTGAACAAGACGCCGATATTGTTATGTTCACATATCGTGAAGAATATTATCTGCAAAATCGCGATCCGTCCGAACGATTGTCAAATACGACCAATAACGCAATGGTTGAATCGTGGCAAAAACGACTGGAACGCGCACGCGGCAAGGCAGATATCATTATCGGCAAAAACCGACATGGACGCCCAGAAACTGTGCGGACTGCGTTCTTTGGCGATTATAGTTTATTCGATGATTTGGACGAATTTGACGCACGTGGCGATAATGAATTCGCACAACCAGCACAAACTATCTCTGCCAGTGCGCTGGCGCCCGACCCAGATTCAATGCCAACCGCAATCGACCCAGATGAAATCCCAGACGATATGCCGTTGTAAAATGAATTATTTTACTTGCGAAACTTCTAAAAATTGACTATTATTTTGTCAAGAAATAGTTTTTAGGAGTTTAGCCATGGCCCAAGAAGAAATAATTTTTCCAAATAATATCAGAAACATTCGTTTAGCAAGCGGTATGAAAATGACCGAACTGGCACGTAAGACTGGGTTGTCTTTGTCCGCAGTTTCAAAAATTGAAAAAGGTGTACGACGCCTGAATCAAAAACAGTTGCTGAACATTTGTAATATTTTGGGTTGCAAATTATCTGATATCTTTATCAAAGAATCTGATGATGTCGCAGATCAGTGGCAAAACGAAATCAAAAGACGTATGAATGATAACGAAGATAATGGACTGAAAATATTTGGTAGTGGTTTGCGAAAAATCCGCCAAATGTCCGGCAAAACTATTGCACGCGCCGCCAAAGACGCCGGTATGACGTTGTCTGTTTATCATAAAATCGAAGTCGGACAACGCGAGATTTATCAAAATGAAATCGAACCGTTGGCAAAATCTTTTGCAATGGGCGCAGAACAAATGTTCGATAAAATCGCCGATTTGTATAAATCTGGTGAACTGACAAAACAAATTAACAAGGTCAAAGAACGTGTTAAATCTGTTCTTATTCCGGGCAGTCCTGTGTCTGGAATCGATATGCAGGGCAGTTTGTATGGTGCAAAACTATATGACAGCGCACGTAAAAAATTGGTGCCTGTGTTTGGAATGCCCGCCGGTAAAACTATCACATTGAAAAAGTCCGATAAAACTATGATTGTCGCACCAGAAGCACTTGAAGGACACAAGGGTATTTATGCCGTTATGCCAAACGTAAAACGATTGGGCGGTTTTATACCTGAAAAGTCTTATATATTTGTCGATTCAACAAAACAACCAGAAGTTGGCGATATGGCCGTCTGTATTGATGCGGATTTCGATGCGTTGGACACAGAAACAAGTGTTGTGGCAAATATCGTTAGCGTTCGTCGTGATTCCAAAGGCAAAGTGTACGGATACGTTTCTTCGCCAGAAGAAAAAATTACCGGCCAGACAATGCACAAGGTTGTTATGATTATTATGGAATAATCCATAAACTTGAAACATTCAGGAGAGAGGCAAATATGAAAGCAATCATTCGTACAACTGCGTTACGATTATTGAATCTGTATCGTCAGGCCCACGTTATTATTGGCGGATGGGCAACCGTAAATCAGGTTTTTATTAACGAAGCAACAGATGATGTTTTTCGTGAATTGCAAGAAATGCCAAATGGAAAAACACTGATTAAACATATTCAAAATTTGCAGTCTGGTAAAACGCCTATGCATACAATCGAACGGGACTTGTTACCATATGGCGGTATGATGGCCGAAGATACGCCGTCAATTAAATTAACACAAGAACAATGGAACGATTTGGAATATGCAATTAATAATTTTACACCTGATGAAGCGGGATTGAAATATTTTCAATCGCAAGACGTTGTAAAATT
>JAZRSI010000065.1:0-7393 GCA_045651445.1 Candidatus Enterousia sp.
ATATTATTGGTGCGCGTTGCGCACGGTTGGGGGACCCTATCCCTGCCTGCGCAGGGATGACAAAGGGGGGCGCAGGGATGACACTACTTCGTTAAAACTTCGTGGTGCAGGCAAAAAAAGGGGGGCGCAGGGATGATATCTCTTCGTTAAAACTTTGTGGTGTGGGAAAGTTCTTAAAGATTGTAATTTAATCGTATCTTATCGGCGTTGGATTAGTTCTTGTAAAATCCATACACGGACCGCAGATGATAAATTCTTGTCCGGTGTGCGGGATTCGTCTATTTCGTTTATTATTGTTGCAACGGATTTGCCATAACGTGTCGCAAGTGTATGTAAAACGTCAATAAATTCCGGTTCAAGGGTGATGCTAGTTTGATGGCCAGACAAGGATACAGATATCTTCTTCATAATTATAATTTTCCCCCCATCAAGCAGTCTATAATCGCATGTTGACCGTCTGAATATTTTCGTAATGGGCGCAAGCCAATATTGTCCAACATATAACAATTGCCAAATGCGTCGTATGCAAACCAAAATAAGTCATTGCGACCAAATATCGTTTTGCCTTTGATTTGTTCAAAAGATGACAGGTCGTCGTTTACGTTTATTATCGTTGGAATTGGGGCGCGTATGCCCTGGGCGATTTCTGATGGTGCAAATATACATCCGTTTCCCAAGGTTAAACCGTTCGTGTTTAAATAAAGTTCCGTTAAAAATACAGGTAATATCGCACGACGACGCTGCTGTAACATTGTGTTGGTTGCGGATATTAAATGCATCGCAGTGGGGTGGTATGTTTTTCCGCCACGTGTCGTGATGTTAGATAAAAATTCTTTTGTGCTCATCATCTTTGTTAAAAATCCCTATCCGCGGCAATTTGTGATGCGATTGTTTCTGTTAATCTATCTTCGGTGCCGTTGCCGCCGTCGCCACCACCACCCGTATTCGCAGGAAGGTATATCTTCTTGGTCGGGTTTGGCAACCATATCGTTTCATTGCCATATTGCGATATTATAAATCTGTCGATGTTGTATGAAAAAGGATATGTCCAACACATAAATAAATTATCAATGTCAAGTTTGCCACCCAAAGAAAGTGGAATCCTGAAACGAATGGATAAGTTTTCTGGAATTGCATGACCCATTATCAAATTCATAAATTCATCTTGTTCCAAGTTCATAAATGCCAGTGTTTCAACAGAATCAGTTAGGTTGGATATGAATTCTTTGCACAGGGTTTTGTATTCGATAAACCAATTTGGGGAAAGAGTGCATTTTGTTGGGCAAATTTCAACCAGTGGCATATCTTTCATGCCCAGTTCAGAAATCTTTTTTTCTGCCGTTTCTTTTTGTATGCGCATTATATCTTTCCTATGTAATCAATAACCGTAGATATGTATGTAGAAAACGCATCAAAGTTTTCTTGCATTTCTTCGTCAACAGGTTCACTTGGGTGTTGGGAAATGTATTCGGTCGCATCTTCGATTGTATTGAATGTTAATATTTGTGGTGCATTCGGCGCCGCAGAATCAACAGCATCAATAACAAATCCTGTAACCGTGATTTCTATGTCTTCGAGTGTGTCTGAAAATACCTGTTGGATTGTGTCTATTGCGCTCTGTAACGTGTCTGTCTGAACACCAACCGCACCAATCCAGACAGTTTCGTTTGCCCCAATTGCAAATAATGATGTTTGTAGCCCAGATATTTTTGCATTCGGTTTAATTGTGTATCCCGCAGATTCAAATGCCGCGTTTAATTGTGGGTATTCTTTTGGTTCAGATGCCATAGGCGTCGGGGTTGACGGTGCAACCGGCGTAACCGGTGCAACAGGGGCGCCAGAATTTTGCATAAACGATGGCGTACCTGGATTATTATGGGGGATATTTAATCGGGCAGGGCGTTGCAAATAAGATTGATTTGTTGCCGGAGTGTCCTTTTCAACCGGTGTCGTGGGCGGTATATCCGATGTGGGGTGCGTTTCCGTGGGGGTAGTGTTCGTTTTAGGTGGTGTTTGTGTTTGCGGTGTGGTGGTAAGTTTTATCTTGCGAAAACGTGGGCGAATTAAGATGTATAGCCCAGATATGCTAAACGCAACGCAAATGAACATTGATACATAGAATGATATTTTTACAGGTGTTTGGCCCGCCTGCATCCGTGCCAGATAATCCCAGTGTGTGCCGGAAAATATGTTAAAGCCATACATCGTATTAAACCAAAAGCAGGTTAATATTGTCGCAGCCAGCAACCATAATGTGCCAAGTAAAATATTATCAATTTTGTTCTTCATTGTGTTTTTAATTGTATCATATTTATGATAAAGTAAAAAGTATAATGATGGAAAAAAATACTATTTTTGATGAATTTTCAAATAATGTTGCCGTATGGTGCGGAAAAAATATGGATGCAATGGATTTGGCAGGGGTTGTAGATTGTTTTGCTGCGCAAAAAATTTCTGTGTTGTCGGTGCCTTTGGGGGTGGTGGAAACAGTGTGGCCTTGGGTCGAAGGAAAAAATGTTAAAATAATGTCGCGTTTTTATTTCCCGGATAAAATTATATCTGAACAACAGATTTCTGATGTAACGGCACAAATTAATTCTTCGTTCAAGCAGGGGGCAAATGGCGCGCAGGTTTTTTTACCATATGCGGCGTTGGATGATTTGGTTAAACAGACACATGTAATAAGGGATGATTTGTTCTTTAATAAATTTTTATCAATCGGGATAGATATTTCTGAAATCGATTCGCAAGATTGGCCGGTGGTATTTGAAAATTTGAAAAAAATAAACGCGTCTGCATTAACCTTGGTTTTGACAAAAGATGATGGGGCAAAATCTGATTTTGTGGGGCGTGTTTATGGTATGCTGGATCAATGGGGTGATGATAATAAATTTGATTTGCATTTTGCATTTGGCCCCAATTTCATGCGTATAGAGCAGGCGATAAGACTGGTTCAGGTTATGAAACCAAATCTGATGAACAGATTAAAATTCTTTGTTAATGTTTAATGATTAAATATTTTGGCGCGTCTGTTCCGGCTTTGTTTTTATGCTGATATCTTGTTTGAATTATATCCATATTTGGAATTATGACCGTTAAATTTGTGCTTTTTATTTGTTCCAAAATCCAATCAAAATATTCCCAATGATCTGTGCCAATAATTATTTCGCCATTTTCTGACAAGTGTTTTGATAATACGTTCAAAAAATCCGCAGATAGCAGGCGGCGCTTTTCATGGCGTGCCTTGGGCCATGGGTCGGGATGCAAAACCCAAATTTGTTCAAATTTCGAATCGGTTTCGCGCAGGAAATCGCGAACATCGTCCGCCCAAATACGAATGTTTTTATATTCGTCCAATACCCGATTCGTTTTTTCATCCGTTATCGCAGACAGCAGGCTTGCCACGCCGTTCATAAACGGTTCTGCGCCAATGATGATTTTGTCAGGGTTGTTCAATGCCAGTTCGCGTACGTGTTCGCCCGCACCAAAACCAATTTCCAAAATATCGCCGTTTTCAGGTTTTAATGACGGCAACAGGTTGGTAATTAAGTCCTGTTGACGGATTGATAATTTTTTGCCATGACGGCGGCCAAATGTTCTTATTTCTTGTTTTTCCATATATTTAGTATAGAATTGAGTAACTAAAAACACAAGGATTATATAGATATGGCCGAATTTCCAAAACGAATCGATTGTGGTGATTTTGAAATGGTAAAACCCGAAGTGTCTTTTGCGCGCGCAAAAGAATTCTATGACGTTGTTGTAAAAAACAAGGATTTTTTTTCGGAATGGTTGGAATGGCCGGCCAGATATTCTAAACCAGAAGTGGCGTTTGATTATTTAAGAATGATAGAGCCCACGAACGAGCCTTCTTATTTAATTGTTGTTGATGATAAAATTGTAGGGGGGCACGGCTTTGTCGATTTTAACGAAGGAAATAAAACAGCTGAAATTGGCTATTGGTTAGCGCCACAGTTTAATGGTCGTGGTTTGGTTACCCGTGGAATTAAATTTTTAGAAGATTTGGCATTTGGACAATTGGGAACAAACAGAATGCAAATCAGAGTTGATGTTGGAAATTTAAAATCACAAGCCGTCGCAATTCGTGCGGGATATAAAAAAGAAGGCGTTCTTCGTCAGGGCTATGTTTTGCGTAATGTGCCACGTGATGTTATTATGTATTCGAAATTAAAATCAGAATGGGAAAAGGAAAAAGTAAAATGAGAAATGGTTTATCAAAAGATTTAATTGCACGTGTGTTGGGCGGTGCACCAAAATATACTATTGCAGAATTAGAAGCAAAATTCCCATCACGCAATCTGGCCGAAGGTGCGATGGTTACACGTGTTGCCCCCAGTCCAACTGGTTTTATGCATTTGGGAACACTGTATCAAATGATGATTGCAAAAAAATTAGCACAGCAATCTGATGGTGTATTTATGTTGCGCATCGAAGATACCGATACAAAACGTGAGGTACAAGGCGCGGTTGATGTTATATTAAAGTGTGCGGATGCCTTTGGGTTGCAACCTGATGAAGGTCCGACATATGGCGGTGAATATGGTTCGTATTATCAGTCAGAACGTAAAGATGTTTATCATAGTGTGGTTGCAGAATTGTTGGAAAAGGGATTGGCGTATCCTTGTTTCTTGACGGCCGAAGAAATGGATGAAATTCGTGAAAAACAAAAGGCTGCGGGATGGGCAACAGGCATTTATGGCGAATGGGCACGTGATAGGGATTTGACCGAAGAAGAAATTGTTGCGCGTTTAGACAAGGGCTTGGTTCCATCGATTCGTTTGTATTCAATGGGAAACAAGGATAATAAAATATTTTATAATGACAAGGTGCGTGGTCGTTTAGCGTTCCCTGAAAACGACGAAGATATTGTTTTGATTAAATCAAATGATGGATTGCCAACATATCACTTTGCGCATTTATGTGATGATCACTTTATGCGCACAACATTGGTTCAACGCGGGGAAGAATGGTTGTCTTCATTAAATTTACATTTGCAGTTGTTCCGTATGATGGGATGGCAAAATCCTGAATATGTTCATGTTGCAACAATTAACAAATTAGACGAACAAACTGGTAATTCAAGAAAGTTGTCTAAACGTACTGACCCAGAAGCAAATACAATGCATTATCTAATCGCGGGTTGGCCAATCGAGGCAGTGTTAAATTATTTATATAATATTGTTGCATCAGGTTTTGAAGAAGAAAAAAATAAAAAGGCAGATACGACAATTTGGAATTATCCATTGCGCATCAAAAAAATTCCGACCAGCAGTGCTTTGTTTAATACAGATAAACTGGAATGGTGGGCCAAGGAATTTATTGGTTCGCTGCCTGTGCCGGAATTGGTTAATCGCGTCGTCGCATGGGCAAATGAATATGGCAGCGATATTAACAAAATGCAGGTGGCAGATGTTAATTATCTGACCGGTGTTTTGGGGATTGAACGCGATAATCCAAAACGTGTACGCAAGGACTTTATAACTTGGTCCCAAACATTGGAAAATGTCGCATTCTTTTGGGATGAATTATTTGTTCCAAATACTGAATACGAATTTAACACGGATGCGTTACGCGAATTTTTGGAAACTTATAACGAATCGGATGACAAAGACACATGGTGGGCAAAAATCGTCGCGGTTGCTGAAAAATGCGGTATTAAAAATGGCGATGTGGCAATGAATCTGCGTGTGGCATTATCGGGTCGTACAAATACACCTGATTTGTATTCCATTATGTCGGTTATGGGTGCAGAACGTGTAATAAAACGAATCGAAGGGGCAATAAAATGACAGGAGAAAAGCGCGCCAGAATCAAGGCGGTAAAAAAAGATAAACATGCATCGAAATTATTAAAGGTTTTGCGTGCAACGGGATTGTTTCGTTGGGAAAAACCATCAACACATGCCGAAGAAATTGTGAATATTTTAACACATGGTATTGGAATTGGTTTGGCAATCGCAGCCTTGACTTTATTGGTTGTGTTCGCAGGTATCAAGGGTGATGCGTGGGCGGTTGTTTCTTGTGCTATATTTGGTGTTACAATGATAACCCTGTATTTTGGTTCAACAATGTGCCATGCAACAATCGGCAAAAAATCAGAATGCTTTTTCGAGGTTTGGGACAGCGTTGCGATTTATGCTTTGATTGCGGGAACATATACGCCATTTTTGTTGGTAAATTTACGTGGTCTGTTGGGGTGGATAGTGTTCGGAATTTTATGGGGAATCGTTTTGTTTGGTTCTTATATGAAAATTCGCAATCCAAAACAACAGCCACGTTGGATGGTGGCATTGTATGTCGCGATGGGATGGACGTTATTATTTATACTGCCGGCGATGATTCGTAATATTCCAGAACGCGGTCTGTGGTTTATATTGGCGGGCGGTTTATCCTATACGATTGGTGTGATATTCTATCTGTGGCGGCGCATGAAATTTTCACATGCGGTGTGGCACCTGTTTGTAATTGGTGGGACGGTCTGTTTCTTCTTTGCGGTTTTGTTTGGTTGTATTTTGGATTTGTAAAAGGGATACACTATGCCATATGAATATCAGAAAAATGTCAAGGTGGACGAAGGTCAGATTATACAAAACCCGTTCAGGGAAATTAAATTAGAATTCCCCTATGTCTGTGATGGATGCGCAGAAAAGTGCAAGCTGTCGATGAATTTTCATACGTTGTCAACGGAGGCCAGATTTTTTGGTGATATTGGGACGGAATTTTTTATGGTGATTCCTGAAATGTACGCTGGGGACAAGAAGTTATTTGAATTTCCTGTAAACCGACCGAATGTATATTATCCACATGGATGTAATTTGTCAGTTTTTCAGATTTGTGGGGATGTGGCATTATGTTTTAAAGAGGCACGAGATAGATATAAGTCTGCATTAATATGGTGCCGCAAGACGTGCGCGCACAGTAAGTTGAGATAGGGATGTGGTGAAATATAAATCTTGATTTTGTCAATAAATGGGCGTATGATATAAATCATGAATTTGTTTAAAAATTTCTTTACTACAACTACTACAACCCCGTTGGGGGTGTAATTTCTGTGTTGCGATAAATCGCGTAAATTTCTATAATCAAACAAATCAATTAAAACAAAAAGTATAAAAGGGTTTTTATTATGTCTTATGATATCGAAGTAATTCGTCATTCATTGGCGCACGTTATGGCGGCGGCTGTAAAAAAATTGCATCCTGATGTTAAATTCGCAGGGGGGCCGGCAATTGAAAATGGGTTCTATTATGATTTCGATACAGAATACCGTTTTTCAGAAGAAGATTTTGCTAAAATCGAAAAAGAAATGCGCGATTTGATTAAATCAAATGGGCGCTTTGAACAGCGTAATGTCGCATTAAACGAAGCCAAGG
>JAZRSI010000066.1:0-29031 GCA_045651445.1 Candidatus Enterousia sp.
TGCCGTCATACAAAAGTCGTATATATACTAAAAACATTACACCCAATTATAATGGGAAATATTGTTATTTGCGTATGATAAGACCCGTTGTATCGGATTGGGCATATGTCGGTAACTCAGCAAATGGGTGCGAAGGGGGGTATATAGCCCTTGCTTCTTGGCACTTTACTGGGAACGGAGGTGTCAAAGGCTTTACAAGCGAAGATATGAAAAGCATAATGCAAACATTTAACAAGGATTACATTGCCCAGCCAAAAGGCACCACTTGTCCGGCCGGTTATCGGTTAACATCCGTCCCGTTTGCCACGGCTGCGGACACCTGTGATTCTTCTACACAAATTTCATTGGGTACGGTTGCAAATTGTTCTTCTGGCAGTACCACTGATCGCGCATGTTCTGATTTTTCCCCAACAGAAACATATAACGCGGCCACTCAATATGAAGATGACAGTGGTTATTTCACATATGGGGACACGTGTTACGTTTTTGAATAATTGTTCAACAATTATGTTTTGAATATTTTTATTCCCCTTGCATTAATTTGATAAAAATGTAAAAATTATATCAGGTTTCTGAAAGTGTCTCGCAGAACCATAACTGCATAAGAAAGGATAGGATTATGCGTCAAGGAAAAGTAAAATGGTACAATGGCAAGAAATGCTTTGGTTTCATCACACCTGATACACCAAACGCAGATGGTAACACAGATGATGTTTTTGTTCATTCCAGTTCATTAAAGGCGGCGGGTATTCGCTTTTTGAATGAAAATGATATTGTCGAATTCGAAGAAGAAGTACGCAATGATAAATTGTCTGCAACAACAATCGCTGTAATTCAGCGCGACGAAGAATCTGCCCGTCGTTTCCAGGAACGTCGTGCCGAACGCAGACGTGCAATCGAAGAACGCAAACAACGCGAAGAAAAATCATCACGTCGTGGTTTTGCTTTCTGGAAAAAATAAAAATCACCCGCCAATTGGCGGGTTTTTAAATAAATTAAATTGCTTTTTTTGGGTTTAACGCATATAATATTTTCATAACAAACCAAAGGGGATTTTTATGTGGACAACAATAGCTGTTATTGCTGTAATTTTGCTTTATTTTATTGCTGTATATAATGGATTAATTGCGCGTCGGAATCAGGTACGCGAAGCATGGGCGACGGTTGACACCCAATTAAAGCGCAGATATGATTTAATTCCTAATTTAATTGAAACTGTTCGTGGTGCGGCCAAACATGAACGTGAAACTTTGGGTGCGGTAACTGATGCGCGTACTGCTGCGATGGCTGCGACGGGGCCATCTGGTGCAGATGCCCAGAATAAATTAACAGAAACATTAAAAAGCCTGTTTGCGGTTGCGGAAAATTATCCTGATTTAAAGGCAAACCAGAATTATCTTGAATTGCAACACGAATTGGCGGACACAGAAAATAAAATTCAGGCCACACGTCAGTTTTATAATACGGTTGTAATGGGTCTAAATAATCAAATTGAACAATTCCCATCAAACATAATTGCGAAAATGTTCAATATAACTCCTGCGGAAATGTTCAAAATAGAAGAATCTGAAAAAAAGAATCCACAGGTAAAATTTTAATTAATCGCCCCATTGGGGCGATTTTTTTTCTTGATAAGAAATAGATATTTATGTTAATGTTATAATTACAATGACAATTCGCTTTATTAATTTTTACTGTTGTTGTTAATCGCATATTTATTGGCGAACTATTTTGTTTGCTTTTTTACACTACAATTACTAAAATTTCACAAACAAAAAATTGAACAAGGAAACGCATCATGACAATAAGACTTTTTAATACATTGACCCGAAAAATCGAAGAATTTAAACCGTTACAGCCCGGCAAGGTTGGTTTTTATTCTTGTGGTCCAACGGTTTATCATTACACCCATTTGGGTAATTTGCGTACATTTCTGCACAATGATTTTTTAAAGCGTATGTTCTTGGCAAATGATTATGACGTTCGTCATATTATGAATATCACGGATGTTGGGCATCTGACTAACGACGAAGATGATTCTGGCGAAGATAAAATGGAAAAAGGGGCCGCACGTGATAATAAATCTGTTTGGGATATTGCAAAATTTTACAAAGACGAATTTTTGCGCGACTTTAACGATTTGAACATGATTCTTCCAACTGTTATGCCGCATGCCACAGATTATATCAATGAACAAATAGAATTGGTTCAAAAATTGCAAGATTTGGGCTACACATACGAAATACCAGGCGATGGAATATACTATGACACATCTAAATTTGCGGCATATGGTGCGCTAACGGGTGGAACATTGTCGGGTAATCGTGCGGGGGCGCGTGTAAATTTTAATGACGCAAAGCGTAATCCAACAGACTTTGCTTTATGGAAATTTTCACCAACTGATACCAAGCGTCAGATGGAATGGGATAGCCCATGGGGTGTTGGGTTCCCCAGCTGGCATATTGAATGCAGCGCTATGAGTATGAAATTATTAGGTGCGCATTTTGATATTCATACAGGTGCCGAAGATTTATCGCGCGTTCATCACGCAAACGAGATAGCACAAAGCGAACCGATTACTGGGACGCCATGGGTAAAGACTTGGTTGCATTATAGCTTTTTGTTGGATAAATCTGGTGAAAAAATGGCAAAATCCAAGGGTGAATTTTTGGGCATGGACGCCGTCCGTGCACGTAATTATGACCCAATGGCATACCGATATTTTGTGGCGCTGGGGCATTATCAGTCGCAGTTGGCATTTTCGTGGGATGCCTTGGATGCCGCATCAAAAGGATACGCGAACTTAGTTCGACGTGTTGCAGATTTAATGGAATTTGATGGTCGTGCAATAAATCAGGATGTCTATAAAAAATGGCACGACGATATGGTTGCTGCAATGTCTGATAACCTGAAAACTGCAAATGTATTAGTTTTGTTACAGGAATTTATCAAGTCAAACGACATAGACAACGCAACTAAATTAGCATTGGTTCGCTTCGTTGATGACTTATTGGGCTTGCAATTTATCGATAGGGCACAGAAATTGATTGCCGCAGAACAGGTTGCCGCCCCAGCAGAAATCGTTGCGTTGGCACAACGTCGTGCTGCGGCCAAGGCCGCCAGGGATTGGGCAACCGCAGATTCCTTGCGTGCGGAAATAGATGCCGCTGGTTGGACGGTTTTAGATGGCAAAGATGGCTATAAAATCGTCAAGAAGGTATAAATACCAAAAATAAAAACAAACAATAAAAATTACTTGAAATTGGGGCGATATTGGTGTATATTGCCCCACGTTAACAATAGAGGAAATTTCCATGAACTATCCATATATGCCTAAATCGACAGCGCTGTGGTTAATTGAAAACACGGCTTTGACATTTGAACAAATCGCAGATTTCTGTGGCTTGCATGAATTAGAGGTCAAGAATATTGCGGACGCTGAAACATATAAAATTCAACCATTAAATCCAATTTTAAGTGGTCAATTAACACGCGAAGATATCGAAAAATGCGAAGCGGATTCCGATGCGCGCCTTACATTGCGCAAGGAAATTGTTGATGCCCAGCAAAAACAGAACAAACGTGGTGTTGGCTATACGCCAAAATTACATCGCCAAAACCGTTTGGGCGGAATTTTATGGATTATCAAAAATTATCCTGAATTATCAGACGGTCAGGTTGCTCGTTTAATGCGCAGTACAAATCCAACGGTTGCATCTGTTCGCAATAAAACACACAATTCATATTCTTTGATTCAAATTCAAAGTCCGATTGTATTGGGCTTGGTTTCTGAATCTGCAATACATGACGCGGTTGCCAAGGCTCAGAAGCAGGCAACGAAACCAAAAAAGAAGAAATAATAAAACCTTTTTAATACATTTAAAATCTAGGCAAGGGGTTGATTGTGGTCAAAAAACTGGACGAAGCAACAAGACTGTTAATAGATTCTTTACCAGAAAATCTACAAAAATTAGCAACCAGCGCGATGGAAATAGGTTATCTATCGCGTATGGATTTTACGGCTGCGACTGACGCGGACGAGGTTCCTGAATCTGAACAAGACGAAGTTCTTGATTTCTTTCAACAGGACCTTGGACTCGAAGTCCTAGAAATGGATAATTACCCCCAGGATTTAAGTCGTTATTATGATATTGACGATGACGAACCGCGCGATAAGACGCGTAACTTGTTGAACGCAGACGCGGAACAGGTTGACGTTAACGACGAAGATTATGAACATTACGCAAAACAATTGGAACGCAGTCAAACGGGTTCGCTTGTTTTGGGCGTTCAGGATTCTGTTCAATCGTATTTAAAGCAAATCGGAACGGTTCAGTTATTAACCGCCGCCGGCGAAGTTGCAATTGCCCAACGTATCGAGGCTGCATCACGCCTGATGGTTTATGGTTTATGCGAAAGTCCTATGACAATTCAGGCAATGCTTGATTGGTATCAGCAGTTATTAAACGAAGATATTCGTCTGCGTTACATTGTGAATTTAGAAGTTATGTATTCTAGTGATTCTGAACAAAAATCACTTGCCGCTTTGTCCGAAGCACTAAAATCCAAGGGCGTTGAACATGTTGATGAATTGGACGATGATGAATTGGACGACTTGACCGAAACATCTGTCGAAGACGAAGAAGACGAAGAAGATTTAGATGACGAAGATGGCATCAAAAAGGAAGATAGTCCACGTGGCACATCTGGCGTTCCAATTCCTGTGATGGAAGAATCTTTGATGCCGCTGGTCTTAGATTTATTCGCCAAGATAAAGAAGATTTTCAACAGTATGCAGAAATTACAGGCCAAGCGTCTGGATAACCTATTGACGTCTGATACACCTGATGCTGCTTTGGAAAAGAAGTACACAAAATTGCGTCTGGAATTATTTGAACACGTCAGCAAAATCCGTCTAAACGACGACAGAATTGCTGAAATTTTGGAACAATTGACCAAGCGCGATCAGTTATTAATGGGTCTCGAAGGGAAATTGTTACGTCTTGCGATGGCGAACAAGGTTAAACGCGAAGATTTCTTGGCCGAATATACGGGCAACGAAATCAATCGTAATTGGGTCAAGAAGATGGCGAAACATAAAAGTTCCGTCTGGTCAAACTTTGCAAAAAAACACGAAGCGGACATTTTAAAGATTCAAGACGATATTACTGCGATTGCCAACGAAACGGGTCAACCAACCGCCGAATATAAAAAGGTTGTTGAACTTGTTCGTCGTGGTCAGGCCGAAGCCGCCCGTGCAAAGCGCGAAATGATAGAAGCAAACTTGCGTTTGGTTATCAAATTCGCCAAGAAATCCAGCAATCGTGGCCTTGGACTTGATTTTTCTGACTTGGTCCAGGATGGAAACATTGGTTTAATGAAGGCTGTTGATAAATTTGATTATCGTTTGGGCAACAAATTTTCAACATACGCCACCAACTGGATTCAACAGGGGATTTCACGCAGTATCGCTGATCAGGCACGAACAATTCGTATCCCTGTTCATATGATTGACAATATTCACAAGATTCAACGTGCGTCGCGTCAATTTATGCATAAATATGGGCGCCAACCAACTGCTGAAGAATTATCCAAGATAATATATCTGCCGGTTGACAAGATTCACAAGGCGATGAAAGTAAATCTTAAACCAATTTCACTAGAAGCGCCCGTTGGCACCGAAGACGACAGTTCGCGTATTGAAATTATTGCAGACGAAACCGCCAAGAATCCATTTACAGCGGCGGCGCAAAAGAATTTACGAAAAATCGTAACACAAATCTTGTCTGAATTGGACCCAAAGGAAGAAACAGTTCTTCGTCAGCGTTTTGGGATGTCCACGAATAAGACTTGCACCTTGGAAGAAGTCGGTGAATACATTGGCGTAACCCGTGAACGTATTCGTCAGATTGAACAAAAGGCGCTAAACAAATTAAAGCATCCAACCCGTGCACGCAAGTTGCGCAGTTTCTTGGAAGACTAATTTTTGCCCACCAAACGGTGGGCTTTTAACTGAAAAAAAAACAAAGGAGAACGATATGAAAGAAAACGTAGTACTATTTTGTAATGGCATTTCTGGCAGTGGTAAAACATATTTCATAAACCATAATATTCCTGCGAATTTGTTTTATAATCTTCGTTCTGCAACAACCCGTCCTATGCGTTCTGGTGAATCCGAAGGCAATCCGTATTTCTTTCGTGATGAAGCGTATTTTGATTCTGCGAAATTGGCTACATTTTTATGGGTGAATCAGGCCATATGGAAACCTGGCACACCAAAATGGATTTATGGTGTTCCAGAATCTGAAATTTACGGCAATTTGGGCAAGAATTTTATATACGATGTAATTGAACCGAAATATACCCGTCAAATGATAGACTGGTTCACTAAACATAATCTGGACACGCAATATGATTTCAAGGTTGCGTATTTTATGCCACCTGCGGAACACATGCAAACGGTTGCGAAGCGTGCCAATATGCCAAACGATGCAATTGTGCGCCAGATGAACACATGTAACGTTGATGATTTTTACAAATATGATTTGAACATTGATTTTGCATTGCGTCCAATTGACGGTGTGTACGATAAAAAATTAACAGAATATATCAAGAAGTTACACACCCAACACACCAAATAAGCATTTGTTGTACATATGTAAATAAAAAAATCGGTTTTTATGCCGATTTTTTTCTTGCAATTATGTGCAACTTGCCCCACAATCTTGTGGCATTTTAATTCTATCAAAGGAGAAGTAATGAGCAACAAATGGGTCTATACCTTTGGCAACGGCCACGCCGAAGGTCAAGCAGATATGAAAAATCTGTTGGGTGGCAAAGGTGCAAATTTGGCTGAAATGAATTTGGTTGGCTTGCCTGTTCCTGCGGGCTTTACGGTTACAACCGACGTATGTACATATTATTATGCCAATAATCAGACATATCCATCTGATTTAATGGATCAGGTTCGTGCAGGTATTGCGCACGTTGAATCCATCATGGGCAAGAAATTTGCAGATTTGGAAAATCCATTATTGGTATCTGTTCGTTCTGGCGCACGCGTTTCAATGCCAGGTATGATGGATACTGTTTTGAATTTGGGTTTGAACGATGAAACTGTCAAGGCATTGGCAAAAATTTCTGGCAACGAACGTTTTGCATATGATTCTTATCGTCGTTTTATCATGATGTTTAGCGAAGTTGTTATGGGTGCGGATATTGACCTGTTTGAACATACACTGGAACGTATGAAGGAAGACAAGGGATACAAACTGGACACAGAATTAACAGCGGACGATTTGAAAGACTTGGTTGAAAAGTTCAAAGAAATCGGTGTTAAAATTGGCAAAGTATTCCCACAAGATCCATGGAAACAATTGGAAATGGGTATTGGTGCGGTATTCGGTTCATGGATGTCTAAAAAGGCAATCACATATCGTAAATTGAATAATATTCCTGCTGATTGGGGTACCGCAGTAAACGTTCAGGCGATGGTATTTGGTAATTCTGGCGATGATTCTGCAACTGGCGTATGTTTCAGTCGCGATCCTGCCACGGGTGAAAATAAATACTATGGTGAATACTTGATTAACGCCCAGGGCGAAGACGTTGTTGCGGGTATCCGTACCCCTCAGCCTATGAGCAAGGATGCTTCTGGCCGTCTGTCTTTGGAAGAAGCGATGCCAAGCGTTTACAAAGAATTGTGTGATGTTCGTGAAAAATTGGAAAAGCATTACAAAGATATGCAGGACATGGAATTCACAATTGAACATGGCAAATTATGGATGTTACAGTGCCGTAACGGTAAACGTACTGCGGCGGCCGCGGTCCGTATGGCGGTTGAAATGGTCGAAGAAGGCCTATTGACCAAAGAAGAGGCGATTCTGCGCGTTGGTGCCGATCAGTTGGATCACTTGTTGCATCCAATGTTGGATCCAAAGGCTGAAAAACGCGTTATTGCAACAGGGTTACCTGCATCCCCAGGTGCCGCCGTTGGTCAGGCTGTATTTAACGCCGAAGATGCAGAACGTTGGGCATCCGAAGGTAAAAAGGTTATGTTAATCCGTATTGAAACATCCCCAGAAGACATTGCTGGTATGAACGCGGCCCAGGGTGTTATTACTGCACGTGGTGGTATGACATCACACGCGGCGGTGGTTGCACGCGGTATGGGAACACCATGTGTATCTGGTTCACCTGATATTAAAATCGATTACGAATCCAAGACCTTGAAAACAACATCTGGTGTTGTAATTAACGAAGGCGATTGGATTTCTATTGACGGTGCCAAGGGTCAAATTATCGAAGGCAAAATCCCAACAGTTTCTGTTGAATTGACAGGTAACTTTGGCACATTGATGAAATGGGTTGATGAAATCAAAACATTAACAGTCAAGGCAAACGCCGAAACACCAAAAGACGCAAAACAAGCACGCGACTTTGGTGCCGAAGGTATTGGTTTGGCACGTACAGAACATATGTTCTTTGACCCATCTCGTATTCAGGACATGCGCGAAATGATTTTGGCCGAAGACGAAGCAGGGCGCCGTGCCGCCTTGGCAAAATTGTTGCCATATCAGAAGGCTGACTTCGTAGAATTGTTCAAGATTATGGACGGTCTGCCGGTTACAATCCGTTTGATTGACCCACCACTACATGAATTCTTGCCACACACAGATGCAGAAATCGAAGAATTGGCTGCACACATTGGCAAATCTGTTGAATTCATCAAAATGCGTGCGGAACAATTGCACGAACAGAATCCAATGTTGGGCCATCGTGGTTGCCGTTTGGCGATTACGTATCCAGAAATTTGCGAAATGCAAACTCGTGCAATCTTGTCTGCTGCACTGGAAGTCAAGAAAGCAGGTGTTCGCGTATTCCCAGAAATCGAAGTTCCATTGGTTGGTTCCAAGAAGGAAGTTGACATTGTTAAATCTGTAATTGACGCAACTGCACAGTCCTTGTTTGCAGAAACAGGCGAAACGGTTGAATATACGGTCGGTTCAATGATTGAATTACCACGTGCCGCTGTTTTGGCGAATGAAATTGCAGAATCTTGTGAATTCTTTGAATTTGGGACAAACGACTTGACCCAGACAACATTGGGTATGTCGCGCGATGACACTGCGAAAATCTTGGACGAATATCGTGCACGTGGTGTATATGTTGCTGATCCATTTGCATCTGTTGATCAAGCGGGCGTTGGTCTGTTGATTAAGGATGCAGTGAACAAAGCACGTGCGACCAAGGGCGACAAAATCCATCTTGGCGTATGCGGCGAACACGGTGGCGATCCAGAATCTATTATGTTCTTCCATCAGGTTGGCTTTAATTCTGTATCTTGCTCACCATTCCGCGTGCCAATTGCACGTCTTGCGGCGGCGCAGGCTGCGGTTAAGTTCCCAAGAAAGAACTAATCAAATAAAAATCCCCCAATTCGGGGGATTTTTTATATTTTATTTTTATTGGTGGTCTGTGCATTACCTGGATATGTGTTCGTTCATATCATAAGTTATATTAAACTTTTTTTCCAAAAAGGCCCTGTTTTCAGGTTTTTTTAGAAATTCATTGCGCCACAACTGATACTGGGGTTCAAGATATTCTTTACATTGATTCTGAATCGATTTCCATAAATTTTTATCATATTGTTCAATGGTTTCTTTGGCTCTCATTTCCTTGATGTATTTATGTTCAATGCATGTTGTTGTTGATAATAGGGCTTCCCTAAAACCTTGGTATCTACTTTCATAAAGTTTTAGAAAATCGATAGGTTCATTCTTGATTAAATAAGACATTATTAGGTATCTTAGATCTTGCGTGTCTTTGGTTTCGTTATAAAGCGATTCTATGTCGTGTACTTTTAAAATACCAAGAAGAGAAGCCTCGAAAAATTCTAAATTAAAATACACGGACGAGGCGTGTCCTTGATTGTGTGGGCAGCCTAAAAGTCCATTATCCTCGGCGGTTTTTGCAACAATTTCACGGTTGCCATTATAGTATGGCTCAACCCAAATCTTTTCTATTTTTTGCATTGATAATTCTGTAACCTTATTCCGCAAATGTTTTGACAATAATTCAAACCGTTTTTCTTTAAACAGATCGCGACAAAAATCCTCTTTATCTTCGGCGTCTTCATAATCTTTTTTTACATCTTCCCCATATCTTCCTACAAGTATATTATGTTCTTCGAAGTCAGAGATATTGCCTGTTTTGTAACTTATATATTCATCTATCTCTTGTTCGGGGATAATAGATTCGATTTGGGCTATTTCTTTTTCGGTGTAATTGTCGTGTTTATAAGTTGCCCCGTGTTCCCCGATTTGAAACAATGGGCCATCGTTATCGGGTTTAATAATATATGTTGTTTCGGGCAGTATTAGCCCTTTGTCAGGACTAGACGACCAATACGTATCTACCATGCTTACCTCTACTGGGTTACCGTTTTTTGTAACTATATCTTTATAGGGCGCCAATATAACAAATTGTGCATCGGCCCACGACCCGTATCCATGTTCACGAACAACGTGGTTTAACGTGGCGTGCACGGTTGGGCGTATGGTTTTGAATCCCTTTGCCATTGCACTCGTCGCTATGTACAAATCGCCATTTGTATTGCGTTTGGGCAGATATTTTGTTGTATGCACAAAACACCAATTGTTCATGTCTGACATTAGTTCCAAAGACGCATAATAGTCTAATGCTTTTTGGTGCAATATTTCCGTTGCTTCACTAAAACGTTGTGCTTTTTCCATAAGGCTCCCCTAATGGCAAAATAATATCATAGATAAGCATATATTACAAGTGTGTAATTATAATTACGGATGTTGACAATTATTTGTGTGGCAAAGTGGTAAATAAAATCCAACCACATTGGTTGAGTTTAATTTTTATGGGGGCAATGGGGAAGTATATTTTCATCTGTTTTTATTTTAAAAAAAAAGACTGATATTTTCAGTCTTTTTTTAATAGGTGGTGGGGATAGTGGGACTCGAACCCACACGGTCGCAATGACCAAAGGATTTTAAGTCCTCAGCGTCTACCATTCCGCCATATCCCCGAAGACTTATCAAAAACTTGGTGGAGCTGATGGGACTCAAACCCACGACCTCTACGATGCGAACGTAGCGCTCTATCAACTGAGCTACAACCCCGAATATCCTGCCGACCTGACAAAATATGGTGCGGATAAGAAGACTCGAACTTCCAAGGTATTGCTACCACTAGTACCTGAAACTAGCGCGTCTACCAATTCCGCCATATCCGCAGGCGTCAAGTATATTATATTAAATTTATATTTTTTGCAACAAGAAAAAAACAAAAAACACAGATATTTTTATTACGCATAAAACAAGATAAAACACTTGCACTAAATTTTATAAATTTGCTAACATTCCATCAGAGATGAATAAAATTCTTGCTTTTGTTGTGAATTTTTTAGTCTGCATTGGCATTGCCAATGGGGCTGTTCGTGATGGCACAAATGCCCTACGTGCCAAGGGTTCTACGCCCCAAACTCAATCGCGAATTTCAACCAAGAACGTTCGTTCCACGACTGCGCGCACATCGGTCTTAACACCACGCGCCGCGACGAATAGCCCGCGCAAAAATACCAAGGTATCATCACGCAAAGCAACCACCAAGGTGGACGCGTCCACATCTTCTCGTTCTGCGACGGCTCGTCCGACTGCTAATATTTCAAAGTCTAATTCCGTTATTGCACGTGCAACTGGTGCCACCGGTGCATTGATGTCAAGCACGCGTATTGGTGCGGAATACGAACGTTGTAAAAACACATATTTTTCATGTATGGATCAATTTTGTCTATTAAAGAATGATGACTATCGCCGTTGTTCATGTAACGACCGTGTATTTGGTCTATCTGATGCGCGTGCGGTGTTACAAAGTGCTGGTGAAAAATTAACTATTTTTACAGAAAATCTTGATGTGGTTAGTATGACTGCGTCCCAGGCCACCGCAATGCGTACTGAATCGGACGGCGAATTGGCGTTAAAGTCCGACAATTCTGCATCCAAGGCATTATTACAGGCGATTATGAATTCGATTCGTGGCGAAGATAGTTCTGTTGGTGGCAAGTATTCCGATTTAAACAGTGTTCAAATATCGTTTGATACGGTAAATGCATTTGGGACAACTGATGTTGGTCAAACGATTGCCGCATATGATGGTTTGGCATTATATAACGCCGTTTATCCACAGTGTCGTGAGGCCGTTCGCGAAGATTGTACAGATTCTGCATTACAACGTGCGATAACTGCCTATCTTATGGCCATAGAGCAGGACTGTAACACGGTTCAAACTGCGATAGAGAACAAGCAAAAGGATGTAAAATCCGCCATTCGCGAAGGTAGCGCGATGTTGGATTTGGCGCGTGTTGAAAATCGTCAGAAACATAATTCGTCTGATTTTACGACGTGTGTAAATTCTGTTCAGGCCGCAATACAAAGCGAAGAAGTCTGTGGCGCCAACTATCATAAATGTCTAGATAATGGTGAATATATTGACATTACAACGGGTAAACCGATTACAGGGGTCGAAGACTTTTATAAACTGGAACAACTGCTTGTTTTTGCCGATGGTGTTGATGCGGCCAGTCAAAAATTATCAAAGAATCTTTCTAACCGTACATTTGTAAACAATTTTGAATCACGCACCAAGGCGTTTGCGAAACCTGCGTTGGACACTTGTGTTGAAATTGCGGACGAAGTTTGGACGGAATACTTGGATATGGCGCTTTTGGATATTTATTACGCCCAGAAGTCCAAGGTAGCAGAGATTAAGCAAGATTGTTTCGATTACGTTGCCACTTGTTATATGAACGAAGAATCTGCGGTTGATTCTGCGATATCTGAACTATCTTCTTCTGGCAAGGTTGTTTTGCAACCTGACAAGATATTATTGGGTGCGGATATGTGTTCTGATTACGTTGAATCATGCAATAATATGTTTGATGGAAACATAATCGCCCAGTATATCGAAAATATTCAACAGACAGATACACTTACGGCGTGTCGTGCCATTGTGAAGCAATGTTTTACCAAATACGGTGGTTCGAATTATGAAAATTTCTATTATCCGTATAGCGGTCTTTTCGAAGTCGGTTTTGCGCCGGATTGGTTTACATTATACGATTACACCGACGGTGGCACACCAAAGATAAAATCAGAATGCGCAAAACAGTTACAAGAAGTTTCTGCTTGTTCTTCCCCAGAAATACTAGAAGCGGCCTTTGGCGGCTTTGACAAGGTAAAAGTAGATGGTAACGGTGCTAAAAATGACGAATTGTCATATCCGGTTTCTAGCAACAGTAACAACAGTACTGAAAAATACGGTATAATAAAGGGCGAAGGCGCCAGTAAATATTTATCGGATAGATTTAAACGTTCTAGTGGTGTTGCAACAGAAGTTTACAATCAGATTATATCTATTTTGACAACCCAATGTATGAATCTTCAGGGCCGTTTTGTAGAAACACAAACATTGGACGGTATTCATAAAAACGACTATCCAAAGGATAACGGTTATTGTTCAATTGATGTTACTAAATCTGACTACAATCTATTTACATATAAGACCCTCGCAGGGAAGTATGGGCTACCATCAATCAACACCGAAAACAACACCGAAAACAACACCACAAACACCACCGAAAACGTATGCCCACGTGATTATATGTTGTCTGTTGATACAAAATCATGGGGTGCATGCCTATGTTGGGAAAATGGTGGCCGCCGCAGCGAAGATGGCGCATCAGTAAGCTGTGTTGCAAAATACAAGACAGGTAATGAGTGGAAATATGTCGACACAACAAGCCAAATTAGCCCCGCCAATCAGGTTTGCTTGTCAGAAATCTGGGGCGAATCAACTGGTGAATGTGAAAACACGGGTGAAGATGATGCTGACTACACAACACTGCCCAAAGGGATTGTTTTAAAATAATATCATTGTTGATAAAAATTATCGTTTGAAAATTTTATGGGATAGCTCCACTCCACCGCCCCCTTATGGGGCGGGTTAATCCCCTTCGCTGGCGAAGGGGTGGCACGAAGGTGCCGGGGTAGTGGTAATTTCACATTTATTTTTTATAAAATATGTTAAATGCCTGCACCACGAAGTTTTAACGAAGTGGTGTCATCCCTGCGTAGGCAGGGATAGGGTCTATTTTATCAAATTTGTAAATTGTGTTTTTCTTGCAAAATACGTCAAACAAAAAAATAAGCGAAAAATAATTTTTTTTACTTGCCGTATATGGGTAAAATTTTCTAACATACCCATTGAAAGAGAGGAATTATGTCGCGATTACTTAAAATTCTAAGGATTTTATCAGTTTGTTTTATTTCTGTATTTTCTGCGCACGCCGCATTTGGCGCAACTTATGACCTTGATTTTTATTGTGCTTCTACTACAACATCGGTTGAACCCAAGAGTTTTTCTTATACTGACGATGGTTCTGGCTATATTAATGTTGACAATTTTATTACAGAGATATGTCCGGGGATTAATTCTTCTTATCTAAGAAATGCGGATACAAATACATCTTGTGGCAGATATACTAATGGAACAACATCGTTGCAGTTTCCGATAACTTGTTTGAACGAAACAGGGACAACCCCGATAAAGCTCTATCGCCCAACGTATTGTTCTATCAGTTCTGGCGCAGGGGCATGCGGTTGTTCGGCAGACGAATATCCAAATGGTTCTGCTGGTTGTGTAACACTTTTGACCACAAGTTCCGATTCGACATTAACCTGCTATAACGAAGAAGGTGGCGTTGAAATCGCGTCTGATTTTGTGTTTTCCGCGAACAATATACATACCGCATTACAAGAAGGCTGCGTCGATTATTTGCCATCTGGCGAAGAATATGCTGGTTTTGAGGTCTGGGGTGTTGATGCCGACGGCAATTTCAGTGATGATGTGTTGGCAACCTGTAATGCCGGCGAAGATTGCACCATCGAAGATGCCCAGGGTTACACAACATTCGATTTTTATGCAATATCGGCTGTGGCCCAGGCTACAATGAATTTTTCTTGTGGAACGGGCGCAACGGGTTCTATTTCTGCCAAGACGGTAAATGTTGGCACGTCGGTTTCTTTTTCTAATTTGCACAATTCTTGTACACGTTCGGGCTATCGTCCAACGGGATGGTCCAACGGTTCTACAACAATTGCATTAAATGGTTCTTACACCCCAACAACCACCAGTACCCAAACCTGGACGTTACAGTGGACGACCGCGTCAACACTTACATTTAACAGAAATGGCGGTTCGTGGTCTGGGCCATCGTCCGGCCAATATGCGACATACCCAACCATAACATCATATGGTTACCCAACCCGCTCAGGCTATGTGTTTAAGGGATTTTACACCGCCAGCAGTGGTGGCACACAGGTTTATGATCAATATCTTAACTTAAATTCTTCGTTCAGTTCAACCACAATTACAGCAAACACAACACTTTATGCACAATGGTCTGCTGCAACTTGTGTCCAAAATGGCGACCATTTTGTTGGCACCGCCACCCCAACAATTTCAAACAATACGGTATCTTGTAATTTCCAATGTGATAATTATTACAGCCCCAGCACAACTGCATCCGGCGGCACAGTAACTGCAACTTGTGTGGCGGACACATTATCTGATTCAAGTGAAAAAATAATTGCCCTAGATTTTCAGGGCGGTTCGTCTTCTGCATGGACATATAGTAAATTATACTACCTGCCAACGTATGGTTTTGTTTGCACGTCAAATCCATGCACAATTAACAATGTTATTGCAAGTGCAGACGGAACAATAAACAAGCAAATTGATAGTCAGTTCTTACCAACACTCAGTGGTTATACATTTGCAGGATATTATATTGGTGGTCCACATTTGGGGAATATGTCAAACGGTGTCGAAAAACAATCGATATCGACTGAAAAAATGTTTATCACACCTGATCGTCGTGTAAATATGAACTTTTCATCAATAAATTCACATGTAACTGTTTATGCCAAGTGGGTACAGAATTGTAATAGTACCGCAAATGGTTGTTCGCCATCATTTACGGAAAATGGTACCAACATAGATTTGTCTTATACTTGTGATGCAGGTTATAAGTACGACATATCAACGGGCACATGTATTGTTCCACCATATAACATATATTATATGTGCGAAGACGATGGAAATTATGATGATAATGGTCATCCAGTAAATCCTGCGCAAACGGTTGTTTCTACAATCGGAAAATCAGAAACGATTTTGGACGTAATGTCAACATGTACCTCTCAAAATCCAAATATGATATTTACTGGCTGGGAAGACTTAGACACAGGCAAGGTTTACAATGTAAACGAAGCCTTCAATTGGTCTGATATAAACACAGATTATGACAGTACTGTTTTAATTGCGCAATGGTCGTCGCCATCGTGTATTGTAACAAACGGTACCCTTATTAGTACCTCTATAAGTGAAAATCGGATTAGTTGTGCGGTTTCTTGTAACACAGGGTATAGCAAAGATGGTCAATCAAACTTCACAGAAACTGGTAACGCAGGTGTTGCATCAGTTAGTGTGTCTTGCGTACCACGCACGTACAATATTACATATTCGGTCAGTTCGTCATCTGGTTATTCGACGATTGCGGACGTGGCCAAGACTTATACATATGGTACGCCAAGAACAATTGGCATAGCTATTGATTCACCAAATGAAAACGCGTTATATACGTGGACGGCGACATATACGGACACTGGTGCGATTTACAAAGAAAATCAATTTCCATTAATAATTGATGCGGGCGCTATGGGCGATTTGACATTAACACCAGAATGGACAGTGGGAACGGATGCTTGTGCGATAACAAACACGTCTGAATTAAATGCGGTATTTGCAGACAATTCCGTAACGTGTTCAGGTACATGTAAAACGGGTTACAATATGAACAATTCCGCATCATTCAGCAACCTGACAGGCGCGGTTGCAACCCCTGTCAGCGGTGAATGTGTTGCGAATACATTCCGTGTCGATTATCTGTGCGGAAATGGTACGGGTACTGCCCCAGAACGCGTTCAGTGCACGTATGGCGACGCGTCTTGTGTCGCGGCACAAAACACCTGTACCGCCCCAGAATTGAACAGCTTTATGGGCTGGACCTATACGGATGCAAATGGTGCGACCCAAACAATAGCTGCGGGCGCAGATATGTCAACCATTACATCGGAAAATGGTAAATACGTTACATTAACTGCAAAATTTGAAAAGAATTTGTTATATGTATGCCGTGATATGAACGCAGACGGTCGTTGCGACGATAGGGATAGAAAAACCACTTGTACAATTGGCGGTTTAATTGGTAGTGATTATTTTGCGGCCACCGGTGCAGAAACGCAAACATTTAATTCATGGTATATCGACGGAACCGAAGAATTTAATCGTTACTATGGCACGGGTCCATATAATAATGTCGGACAACAAATATGTCAGACTGGAATCGTTTCCCCAATACTTACAGATACAATTTTCATTCGTCCATTGATGTGTAACACAACAATCGAAGATGAAACTGGTCGCGGAACGTTGGATAATAATGTTATGGGTAAATGTAATTATAACATTGTTTGTCAGGATGGATACAGTCAAACTGGCGGGACAGACATAACAAACGAATTCTTTATGAATAATGAATATGGCGTAACGGAAATAAATCCTATCTGTTCACCACGTGTGTTCAAGGTTACGTATAATGCGGGCCGCGTAACAAATACGGTGGATGTTACATATAACACCCAATTTACACCATTAGACGCAGATGTTCCAAAGGAAGGTTATACACATATCGGATGGACGGATTCTGCGGTGGATGGTGCAACATTTACACGTGGTCAACCTGTTCAATACTTGTTTACAACAGATTTAACACTTGAACCAACATATACACCAAACACATATACCGTATCATTCGACGCCAATGGTGGCACAGGGGGACAAACATCGAATGTAACCGTAACATATGGCGCGGGGTTGCCTGGGGTTTCTGCACCAACGCGCAAGGGTTATGTTTTTGATGGGTGGTATGATATGAAAACTGGCGGCACAAAATATTATGATGCCGTCGGCGAACCTGTTGTTGCGGGTTGGAACATTGGGTACGATACAACATTATATGCGCATTGGACCGCCAATCCATATACTGTAACATTGGATTGCCCAGATACATCAGATGTCAGCAACTGTGATAATGTTGTATATTATTTGGACACAGATGATGCATTGACCACAGGTTATTATTCTGATTTGGCCTGCACTCAGAAACTTGATACGGTCCCAGTTCCTGTTTCTGCGGGTAAAACCTTTGTTGGTTATTTCAGGAAGAATGATGCCAATGACGTCAACAATGTCAGCAAAACCACTAGTTTTTATAGTGTTCCTTATATTCGTCATGACGGTTCTTATTCATTACGTGATGGTTCATATATATCAAATATTGTTGAAGATACGGATTTATATGCATTGTGGGCATACGATTGTGCAAGCGTAACCAATGGGACATGTGATTTAAGTTTCGCATCCCCTGGTGCGGGACAGTTTGAAATAACATATACAACAACATGTAATGACGGCTATACAATTGGCGGTAATGGCACGTCAACCCCAACATGCACCCCAACACCATACACAGTTACGTTTTGGTGCGATGATACCAAGGGCGATTTTACATCGCGTCAAACGATTACGATTGAAAGTGGCGATATAGATTTAGCAAATCTTTTGGCCAAAGCTGCTACGGATTGTAACAAATCGGGTTATACACCAATTGCGTGGAAATATAATGACGATACAATATTTACTGATGCGGACACCTTTGGTTATGCACAACTGGACAAAGGCGCCTCGGAACAGGATATGGTTGCCCAATGGGAAATGGATATTTATACATTAACATTGGACGACAATAACGGTGCTGGTGGTGATGAAGTTGTATATTATGCGCCTGCGATAGATAAATGGTGTTCAGACATTAAATGCGAATCTTATATTGATTCTGCGACCATTCCGACGCGTGATAACTATCGCTTTATCGGGTATTATAGACCAACTGGGGCTGAGATAGACAAAGATTTCTCGAATGCAGATTCAGATATTTCTGTTAAATACAACGGTGAATTCACCGCAGGTTTAACTGAAAATCAGTATGCCTATGCATCATGGGCGCGCGAATGCGAACAAGCAGAAAATGGAACATGTGAATTAGTAATTGATGACGCCGGCGTGCAATACATAACAACCCCAAATACGGGTTATCAGGCCGTCAACCCTGGACGTTATAACACAACATATACACCCAAAACCTATACGATTACATATCGTGTTGGTAATGTTTATCCTGTTGTAACGGTACAATATGGCGAAAAGTTTACAACATATCAGGCATATCCATTCTCGGACAAGACGCAAACCGCATGGGTTAGCGCAGATGGTTCGATACGTTTGGAATTAAACACAGAATATACCTATGAATGGGATGCAAATTTAGTCTTGGATGCGGCAACCGAAGACGACGTTACGTGTAGTGCTGGTTACTATCTAACCGCGGGCGGAACATCCTGTACAATCTGTCCAGAAAACAGTTATTGTTCGGGTGGGACATATAAATATGATGCAACCAATGCCCAAGGAATCGCATCTTGTCCGGCAAATTCCACGGCCAGCGGCACAGGAAATGCAACATGTGCATGTAATACGGGATATTCGGTTGACGGAACTGCGTCTGGGGATAAAACCACCACCGCAACCGCATGTCAGGATATCTATATTGTACAATCATACGATTCAAATGGCGGTAATGGAACGCTTAGTACGAATAGTTGTAAATATAAAACGTCATGCGAACCAAGACCATCATATACAATTGGTACGGATATGACATATGGTGGACATGTATTTGTGGGGTGGGGCGAAACACCCGAATCAACAACACCGGTTGATTACAGCAAAGGTTTTGAAACAGACATAACCTTATATGCAATATGGGAACCGTGTGCGGCCGGAACGTATAAGTGGGCAACTGCGGCGGCCGGTGCGGCATGCACATCTTGTACAGACGGCACATATTCTGAATCCGGTGCACGGCAATGTACAACCTGTCCACGTGGTTATTCCACCAGTGGCGATTACGCGGGCATTGCATCGTGTAAGATAACATGCGGTGCTGGTCAATATATTTCTGGTTCTGGTGGTGCGTGTTTAGACGTTGGCACGGATTATTATGGTGCGGGCGGAACCGCGTCATACGGTCAAATATTGGCGCGTAATAAATGTGAAACCGGATTAACCACGATTGGATATGGCGCCGGCGCGGACGAAATTGGTGATTGCGGACGTAAATTACACATCAAAGATAAAACAATTTATCTGCGCAGTGTAAAAAAGACCTATCCGTCATTACATGTCGAAATAGACGGCCGTGAATATTATGGCAACTTAAGCGAAACAATTAATGGTTTACTGAAATTGAGTCGCATGGAAGAAGGTGTTGAAAAAACGTATTCTGTCGTTGATGACAGTATGCAATAAGGCAATAAAAAAACACCCGTTTTTGGGTGTTTTTTAATCTTTTGCGCGCGGATGTGCATTTGCGTATATATTTGAAATTTCCGCCATGTTCACCTTGGTATATAATTGCGTTGTTGATAACGAAGAATGCCCCAACAATTCTTGTAAACTGCGTAAATCGGCCCCACCGGCCAGCAAAGCGGTCGCAAATGTATGCCGTAACGCATGCGGCGTAACATAATCCGGCAGCTGTAAATAATGGCGTAATTTTTCCACGACTTTTTCTGCCATACGTGGCGACATCGGTAACCCGCGTACACTGCGAAACAATTCGTCGTTTATATCATTGCCAAACGGTCTTAAATCAACGTATTTTTTTATTGCCATCCACACGGCAGGCAACACAGGCACCAGTCTTTCTTTATTCCCTTTGCCAACTATACGCAAAACATCCGGTTGTCCAGATATGTCGATGTTTTTTAATGACAAGGCTTCGGAAATACGCAGACCACACCCAAACAATAGCATAACCAACGCCCAATCACGTGCCGCAATCCAAGGTTCGCCAGAATCAATATCCTTGATAGCACCCTTCATATTATCGACATCAATCGGATTAATTGCTTTGGATAGTTTTCGTGGCACCTTTGGCGAAGAAATCAATGCGATTGCTTCGTTTTTTATTCCGTAATTTTTTGCCAAGTATTTATAAAAACTACGCAAAGAAGATAACGCGCGCGCGGTTGACTTATGCGCCAATCCACGTCTTTGCCTATCTGCCAAGAACGAACGAAAACATATTGTGTCCACGCGTTCTAAATCGCGCGGTAACGGTTGTGTTCCATTAAAGTTTTCATAAAACTTCAAGAAATCAAGAATGTCATTTTCATATGCCGATGCCGTATGCGACGAATAGTGCTTCGTCTGAGTTAAAAATTGAATAAAGTCATTTACAACATCCTGCACGATATTCCTTTATTTTATTTCAAACAATGCATTAACAGAAACGGCAACATCTGTATCCTTGGCAACAATAGAACCAGATGTATCAAACGCAGCGCCCATCGCAGTGCTTTTAACCCGCATTAAATTTGGCGCGCTGGGAATATTTTCGTTAACGCTTGCCCCATATGAAACGGACAGCATTTTCCCCGCGCGTTTATTATCACCCGCGGCCAGTGCATTTGCACGTTCACGTGCGTTTTCAACTGCGACGCTCAGACATTTTTCTGTAATTGGTTTTAATGCCTCTGGACTGGTGTACATACGCAGATTTTCAGAATATACATTTGGCTTATCTGCGAAATGTGCCAACACAGATTCTATTTCTTGAATTGTATTTGCAGAAACTTCAACTGCGATTGTTGTTTCAATCCCAAGTGGTATTGATTTTTGTTCTTCGCGATTCCATTCTGTTTTTTCATATGAATTAAATTGTGTTGTTTGCGATATCAGTTTTTGTTGTTTTAGATATTCTGTAATTTCTGCCATTTGTGCGGTTGCGTTCTTCATAGAATCTGCGGCATTTGGTGCCAACGCGGTAACCCGTAAAGTTATGGCAGTTTTATCTTTTGGTGCAGTTGTTAAACATTCCCCATTAACCGCAATCGTTTTAATCGGTTTGTTTTTATCAATTGCGCCACACAATACTGCGACGACAACCCCAGTTAAGAAAATTCCCCCGATTAAAACAATTGCTTTTTTCATAATCTCTCTCCTTTTAAGATATTATCCCAACATTAATTTTTTTACGCGTTCAATTGTTTGTGCTGCAATCGACTGTGCGCGTTGTGCACCGCTTTGCAACACCGCTTCGATTTCGTTTGTATTTGCCATTAATCGTTCGTATTCTGCGCGTGGCCCAGTCAGGAACGAATTTATTTTTTCAAATAAAATTGTTTTTGCAGTCCCATACCCCATACCCCCACGACGGAACATATCGGCAAATTCTGCGATTTCAGATTCTGTTGCAAAATGTTTATACAACTGAAAGATAGTAGATTCATCAGGATTCTTTGCGTCTTCTGGCAATTTAGAATCCGTAATGATACGCATAATTTTTTTCTTTAAATCTTTTTCAGGCAACATTAATGGAATTGTGTTGTCATAAGATTTGCTCATCTTGCGTCCATCAAGCCCCGGTATAATTCCCGTTTCCTGACCGATAACAGGGGTAGGTAATTTGAACGTTTCACCGTATGTGTTATTAAAATATCCTGCGATATCACGTGCAAATTCAACATGCTGTTTTTGATCGGCGCCCACTGGAACGATATCGGTGTTGTATAATAAAATATCCGCAGTCATCAATATTGGATACGTATATAATCCCATATTAATTCCCGCATCCACATCAACACCATTTGCAATGTTTTTATCCATCGCAGCCTTATAAGAATGTGCACGGTTCATCAATCCCTTGGGTGTAAGATTCATCAACAATGTATTTAATTGATAAATTTCTGGGATGTCAGACTGTCTGAACAAAACAGCATTTTCTAAATTTAATCCCAACGCAATTAACAATGCAGCAATTTCATATGTATGCTGTTTAATTTGTTTTGCATCATGGATTAAATTCAATGCATGTAAATCCGCAATAAACACGAATGTTTTTTGTGATTTTGCTTGATCTAATAATGGTTTCAGGGCGCCGACATAATTTCCTATATGCGGTGTTCCTGTTGGTTTTACACCAGTTAAAACAATTTCTTTTTCATTAGACATAATAAATACCTTTTCTTGTTATATATTTTAATATTTTTTTTTATTGAAATCAAAGCCCATTTTTTAGTGTCCCATGGGCATGGGCATAAAAACAACTTAGGCGGCAATGCGCCAACATTTATTTTCAGAAAAGATAATATTTTCAATTAACATACACACATTATAGTATTTTAACATAAGGAATTCAAGTCCTTTTATCCCTTTAACAATCGGGCCTTGTTTTTATTCCATTCGCGTTGTTTAATTGTTTCGCGTTTATCAACCTTGTTTTTCCCATAACCAACCCCTAACAAGACCTTTAATTTCCCGCGATTGTTGAAGTATAATTTCAACGGCACGATGGTTGCGCCTTTTTCTTGTAATTTTCCAATCAGTCGATTAATTTGATTGCGATGTAATAACAATTGGCGACTGCGACGTTCATCAAAGTTTACAATGCGTGCGGCGGTTGGCAATTTTTGAATTTCGACACCCGCCAAGAATAGATTGTCCCCGCGTCTTTGAACGAAACCATCAACGATGGTAACCAACCCATAACGGATAGATTTTATTTCTGCGCCGGTTAATGAAAGGCCTGCCTCTATTGTATCTTCGATAGCATAATTAAATCGCGCCTTGCGATTTTCAGAAACCTGACCTGATTTAATAATTTGTCTTGCCATTTTATATATCTATCTTTGGGTATAATTTTTTTACATTTTTCATAAGTATATCTTCTAATGCGTCTAATTGCAAATTCTTAATTTTCGCCAAGACTTTTGCAACTTCGACAACCATCGCAGGTTCGCATACCTTGCCACGATATGGCACCGGTGCACAATATGGCGCATCTGTTTCGATAACGATTCTGTCTGTTGGAATTTTTGAAAAAGTTTCCCGTACTTCATCAGAATTTTTAAAAGTTAAAATTCCGCTTGCAGAAAAGAAAAATCCACGGTCCAACATCTTCTTTGCCAGTTCCCACGAACTGGTATAGCAATGCATAACGCCACACACATCACCGGTTAAAATATTTGCGGTATCATCTTCTGCTTCACGCGTATGAATTGCAACGGGCAGGGCGTATTTTTTTGCGATATCTAATTGTTGTTCAAATAATTCAATTTGCTGAATTCGTGTTTCTGGACTGTAATGATAATCCAATCCAATTTCACCAATTCCAACAACGCGCGGATGTGTCAAAACAGTATCTGTTAAATATTGTGCGGCATCAACGGGTGCGCTTTCTGGATGAATTCCGATGGTGCAATATATGTTATTATGGCTGTTCGCCAAAGTTAATGCGCATGGTATATCATTTGGTTCTGCGGTTGGACAAATCATAACGCCAACATTATTTTCCATTGCGCGTTGAATTACGTCATCTGCGCCGTTATTATATTTATCGGTCAAATGACAGTGTGTATCTATAAACATTTTTTTATTTCCATAATAATTTTAAAAATACCAATTTCTGGTTCCAAATTAACGTTTTTCATGTCTGTAATTGATCGCGACGCAATAGGGTATATTTCCGCCAAACCAAAATAAGCAATTGCATCCAATAAAATTCCATAGACTTCTGGGAACGGGGCGATTTTTTTTGCCAATCCCATGATGTCGGCACTTGTTGTGCGTTCATCTTGCAGCAATTCAATCAGTTCAGAATAAATAACATCACCGCCGGTTGTTTTAAGGTTGGCGATTTTTCCAAAACTACCATTAGATAGTTTTAAAATTTCTGTACTAACTTCATCTTCTGGAATGAACTTTGCGCATAGTTCACGTAGTTGAGAAATTGTTAGCGGACGCATCTTTTCAATACGCGAACGTGAACGAATTGTTGGCAAAACATTAGACAATTGATGAACAACCAACAAGAACAAAGTTTTTGCGGGCGGTTCTTCTAACAATTTCAATATAGCGTTTGCAGCATACTTGTTTAATTGATCCACAGAATCAATTAATATCACGCGCCATTCGCCCGACATAGAAGACATTTGCATTTTATCGATTACTGCGCGCACGGTATGAATAGAAATACTTTTCCCTTCTGTTTTTGATCTACCGCGTTCGTCGAGATTTCTATCCATATCAATGATAAAAAAGTCGCCAACATTTCCATAAACCATCTTGGCAATTTTATACGCCAGTGTTGCTTTCCCAATCCCCATTGGTCCCGCCAACATCCACACAGGATGTATTGGTCGTACATTGCGATTGTCCCACGCATCCAAGAAAGTACGTAATGTGTCTGCGTGCCCGACAAGTGAACTATTTTCCATTGGGTGTGGAAATTTATATTCATTAACAATTTTTTTTCGTGGTGCCATTTTATAATCCAAACATTACTTTAATATTTTTGATAACGCGTCCAAAGAATTGAATCTTGCGAACCTTGTTTTTTGCAATCAGTTTTGTTCGTGCGATAACTTTACCTTCTTGTTCTGCGATAAGTTCGCCAATTTCATCACCTGTATTAATTGGTGCGTTTAGTGGTTCGTCATATCGTGCCAAAATACGAATATTTTTTAATCCATCTTCCTTTGAAACAGTTACCGCAAAAGGTTTTGAAACGGTCGCATCAACGGTTGCATCTTTTCCATACCAAACAGGGATCTTTGTAACTACATCATCTGGCTCAAAGAAAACTTTTCCAGTTGTTGTTTTGTATCCATATTCTAATAATTTTTTCATTTCTGCGGCCAACGCATCGTGTCCTTTGCCATTGAATCCGTTTATTATCCCAATCAGGCGTCGATTGCCAACCTTGGCACTGGCAACCATACCGTATCCACCATCTGTGGTGTGTCCTGTTTTCAAGCCATCTGCGCCACGCATATTGAATAATAACTTGTTATAATTCAAGGTATGTGTACGCCCCCATTCGCGACACCAGTCAGTTTTATGTTCTTTGAATTCAAATCTTTTTGTTGCGAACATAGGATAAATATCTGGATAATCTGCGATAAGGTGCTGTGCCAAAATTGCCAACTCGCGACTTGTCATCAGGTTGTTTGGATTTGGCAACCCGCTTGCGTTTCCAAATGTTGATTGTTGCATTCCAATACTGCGTGCTTTTGCTTCCATTAATTTTGTAAATTCGGCCTCTGTGCCGGCTAATTTTTCTGCGACAACAACGGACGCGTCGCCGCCGGATAAAACAATCAGCCCCAGTATTAAATCACGAACGGTAATCGTTTGACCTTCGACCAAGCAAATTTTACTTGCCGGGTACCATTCTGGCCGATTGTAATCTGCGTTTGGACCAACGGTTATTCGCGAATCCATACTTAAATTACCTGCCTTTAATTCATCGAACAATACCGCCAATGTCATTAATTTAATCATCGAAGACGGCGGCATTAAAACATCAGCGTTTTTTGCAACTATTTCCGCCCCGGAATCATAGTCGATTAAAAACGCAGACTTTGCCTTGGTCTTGAATTCTTCGGCATTGATTGCGCAGGTAGGCATAATTAAAAATAAAGCAAATAAAATCTTTTTCATCTTATTTATCCTAGCATTAATCTGATATTTTGCCAATAAAATAATCGTCGTTCATGTTTTCAAGAATAACATTGCAAATATTGCGGCTCTGAATAGCGCTTCCTTGAATTTTTACATCAATATCGTGCGGGCAGCGTGCGATATTATTTTCTTCAACTAATACTTGAACAGTTTTTCCGATTTGCGTGCGCATAAAATCCGTCCGATTTTGGATGGCAGTATCATTAATTATTTTTACACGTTCTTTTGAAATTGCGCGATTTACTTGATTGGGCATACTTGCTGCCGGCGTGTCGGGTCGCGGTGAAAAAGGAAATGCGTGAATTTTTATAGGTTTAGTTTCTTTGATTAAATCCAAGGTTTCTTTAAACTTCTCTTCGGTTTCGCCGGGGAATCCACAAATAATATCCCAACTAAAAGTAATTTTATCCTTTGCGCGCTTGACTAAATCACGAACGGTTTGCGCGTTGTGTCGTCGTCCCATTGCGCGTAAAATATCATCTGAACCCGACTGCATAGAAAAATGCAAATGCGGCATCATACGCGGTTCTTCAAGAATTAAATCTATGATGTTTTTTATGTCTGGTACCGCTGGGTCCACAGATGATAATCGCAACCGTTTTATTTCAGGAACATCGTACAATATTTTTTTACATAAATCAGATAACAAGAACACCTTTTCGCCATCTTTTTTTACATAAGACGCAATATCAATACCGGTAAATACAATTTCATAGAATCCATTTGCAACGGCGCATTTTACATCTGCTAAAATGTCGGGGTATTCAAAAGAAACCGATGGCCCACGCAACGCGCGTGTTATGCAATACGCGCAGTTATGATTGCAACCATTTTGAATTTGTACGAATTGTTTCGATAATTTTGAATCTGTGCAGCGAAACTTTTCAATAGACGGTGTAACGGTATAAGTTTTTTTGCCATTGCCACCTTGGGTGTATTTGTTCAGGTCTAATTTATCGCGATTATGAATAACGACGGTGTTATTTATTTCAGAAAATAGGGCGGGATTACGTGTCGCGGCACATCCTGTAACGAAAATAGGGGCATTTGGATTTTCCCTGGCGATTTTTCTGACCGCTTGTGCGGATTGTCTTTCTGCCTCTGCTGTAACGGCGCAAGTATTCACGACAATTGCGCAATTTATATGCGGATTTAGCATATTTTTTATTTTTTCGGCCTCCAAAGCATTCAGCCTACACCCGAAAGATAAAGTTTTAATGTTGTTTTTTATATTTTCTGCTTGCATTTTTACCGTCCATGGGGCATTATAGCCTAACGAAAAACTATTTCAACAAAGGAATTACTAAATGGCACGTACAACAAACTCGGATACATTACCATACGTAGAAAGTCGTTATGAACTTGGAATGCTTGCTTCTCAGCGCGTTCGCGATTTAAATGGCGGGGCTGAAGCGGTTATTGAAAAAAAGAACGACAAGATGACGGTTGTTGCGTTACGTGAAATTGCCAGTGGCAAGTTGGATGTTGATGCGGTACGTCATGAATTTGTTCAGTCATACAAAGAAACCCCATCTGTCGAAGTTGGCGAAGAAACTCTGGAAGTAGGCAGTGAAGATCCATTATTGCGTGAAATTGACGCAGAATTGGAATCTGCGTTATCTGATGATGCGGACCTGTCAGTTGCCGAAGAGGTTGCAACAGACATCCCAGACGAAGAATAACAAGGAATAGGGAGACGTCGCATAGTTGGTCTAGTGCGCCACATTGGAAATGTGGTATACTCGCAAGGGTATCAAGGGTTCGAATCCCTTCGTCTCCGCCACAAAAATCAGACGCCCCATTGTGGGCGTTTTATTTTTGTGCCGAAATCGGGGTTCGAACCCGGTAAAGCCACGATAGTGGCGTGGGTTCGACAATGAGTAGGTTTTGCAAACATAGTGCAGCAAAACCGTTAGGAATGCCCCACAGCCCCGCCATCTGCGGGGCGAGGGAATACTTCGTCTCCGCCAGTAATATTGAACATCCCGTGGTAATCCCACGGGATGTTCTTTTTTGCCCTGTTTTCGGCTGTTTTTATGGGCGACATTACCGGTGTATATCGTACCATATGCCCAATTCCCCCAAATCTGTCGCAACTTATATACCTTGCCAAAAACCCGATGCCAGTTATGTGTAAATAATATCACAAAATTACTAAAATTTGCCAGATAATAGGAGTATAACCTGGATTACAGTCAACGCCCCCCCCCTCTCAAAAGCATGTTTATAACATTC
>JAZRSI010000067.1:0-10284 GCA_045651445.1 Candidatus Enterousia sp.
TGACCACGGAACCCAGGTTTTCTGCGTTTACGGACACAAATAAAGTTGGGTAAATTTTATAGACCCTATCCCTGCCTGCGCAGGGATGAGAAGAATTAAAAATTCTTGTAAAAAATAATGAAAGACAGGCCTGGGTGCGAAAGTCAAGCCACGGGATGACTTTTTTTTAGCAAAAAAATTGTTCCCCCTGCCCCCCTGTGGGGCGGGATAATCCCCTTCGCTGGCGAAGGGGTGGCACGAAGGTGCCGGGGTAGTGGTAAATTTCGCTCCGTTTCACTTCGCACTGTATAGCCCCGATTCCTGCCTTCGCAGGAATGACAATTTTTTCAGATTAGCGAAAAAATAAAAGATAATGGCGTAGATACAAACGGTGCCGGCAACGTAGTGTACAGAAGTTACATGAGTTGCCAGAACCCAACCACGTGATTAGCGAAAAAATAAA
Source organism: Candidatus Enterousia sp. (assembly GCA_045651445.1). Classification (GTDB taxonomy): domain Bacteria; phylum Pseudomonadota; class Alphaproteobacteria; order Rs-D84; family Rs-D84; genus Enterousia. Next base: position 443 of record JAZRSI010000067.1, read on the forward strand.
AGATAATGGTATAGATATGATTAAACCCGCAACCGTAGTGTACAGACGCTACATGAGGTTGCGGGTTTAGTCATAGATATGCCATTAGATTTTATTTTATATGATGTGGCGTTTGTTATTCGCATCAGGCGCAGACACGATGCCCTCTTCTTCCATGCGTTCCATAAAACCGGCCGCCTTGTTATAACCAATTTGCAAACGACGCTGAATATAAGAAATCGTTGGTTTTTTATCACGAATTACAAATTCCTTGGCACGCGCATATAGGTCGCCATCCTTGTCCCCAGATGATGAACCACCCGAAGAAACGCCAGATGTTGTGGAATCGGACGATTCCCCATCTGTTACACCATCTGCGTATTCTGGCGCGCCCTGCCCGCGCAAGAAATTACCAACACGGGTTAATTCACTGTCATCAATAAAGGCACCATGAATACGAACAGGGACACGTCCCGCTTCGCTAAACAACATATCACCACAGGCCAATAATTGTTCGGCCCCACCTTCGCCAAGACAGGTTACACTATCGATACGACTGCGGGCTTGGAACGAAATACGCGTCGGGAAATTCGCCTTGATAACACCGGTAATCGTTGTGGCATCTGGTCGCTGGGTCGCCATAACAAGGTGAATACCTGCGGCGCGCGCCTTTTGTGCGATACGCTGAACACAGGCCTCGACATCTTTGCGGGCAAGACTCATTAAATCTGCAACCTCGTCAATGATGATTACCATATATGGCATATCCGACAGATCGATTTCCTGGGTCTCAAATAACAGTTCGCCTGTTTCTTCATCAGTACCAACCGCGACTTGCTTGGTCAATTTTTCACCTTTTTCACGCTTTTGTGCGGCAATTTCATTATAACTTTCAATATTACGCGCATTTAAAACCTGTAACTGTTTGTAACGTTCTTCCATTTCACGAACCGCCCATTTCAATGCGTTCACAGCGGCCTCTGGTTCCAATTTAACAATCGGCGTGATAAGATGCGGAATATCATCCCAAAAACCAAAGTCAACACCCTTTGGGTCAATAATAATTAATTTACATTTATCAGGCGTAAAATGATAAACAATTGATGTGATAATAGACTGAACAAAAACAGATTTCCCAGACCCCGTACGCCCGGCCACCAACATATGCGGCATCTTGGCCAAATCAAAATACATTGGGTTACCGCCAATATCAACCCCCAACGCCAACGGAATCTTGTACTTTGATTCGACGAACAATTCGTCTTCCATCAAACCACGATATCGTACCGTCTGGCGCTTTAAATTAACCATTTCAACACCAATTAATTGCGTACGTGGGATATGTGCGATACGAATACTTTCGGTTGCCATTGCGCGCGTCATATCGGTTACAGTCTTGCTAACATCCGCCATACGCGTACCATCATCTGGCATAAATTCATATAGTGTAACAATTGGTCCCGGCTTGATACCAACGACCTTGCCCCGAACGCCATATTGAGCAAATTTTACTTCCATACTACGTGCATTTTGCTTTAATTCTGGGGTAACAGCACACTTGCTAAAATTAGATTTTTCCAAGAACTTTGGATCAGGTAATTCATACGCAGACGCACGCTTTGACCGCGCAGACGCCGTTGCAACCGCCACAGCAGGCGCCGCTTCTTTTTTTACGGGCCGCTTGCGCAATAAACCACGACGTGATTTTTTTTCTTGCCCCTGGTCCCCATCTTTTTCAATTGAATCTTTTGCATCACCTTGGGACACTTGCGCTTCTTTGCCCGCCAAGATTTGTTCCACGCGCGTCAAATGAAACACAGACGCAACCAACCGTAACCAGCGAACAAACATACGTACCGCAAAACGAACGTGCGACCATTTTACATGCAACACCGTCCCCCCTAACCACAAGAAAACAAGCATTGCAACCAATCCAACAATATAGGCTGCCGCACCAACAAGACGTATCAAATCATACGCAGCAATCGCCCCCAGCATTCCACCAAACGCACTAGATGGCACAACAAGCCCAAACGCCACCGCCCCTGAAAACAAAGCAACCAACGCACGTAAAAAATTATATTCCGGGGCAACATTTAATTCCAAACCTATCAATCGCACAAAGCCATATCGTGCCACACACAAAAACAAGAACAACGTCGGCACCGTCCCAAAAAAATACCTTATAAACCCAACAATATGCCCCAAAATAGATTGATTACCAAAAGTGCTTGCCACACCAAAGCCATCTAAATAAGGATTATAAAATAACAACGCAAATATACACACCACACCAAATACACAAATCACCCCGCCCATCAAACGACGGAACATCTGATTCAATGCACTAGACACACTACTGGGTAAAATTTTTGATTTACTTGCCATAACGTATGTATTTTATCACAAAAAAGATAAAAAAAATAGGCGATATTTTAAAATCGCCTTTTTTTATTTTTAATTTTCCCTGCGCGATAACAAAATGGCTTTCACAATATCTGCAACGACCATACCGATAAAAGCACCAAAAATAACATCACTTGGCCAATGCGCCCCAATTGCAATTCGCGACAAACCAACCAATATTGCAACCGTCCAGGTTAGCACCTTGTACCTTGGCGCCAACATACCTATCATAACAAGGCCCGCAAAACTAACCGCAGTATGCCCAGAAGGCATCGAATTAAACGCCCAATCCAAAGACGGTGGATAAAAACCAGTTATATCCAATGCTTCGAAAAATACAGGTCTTGCACGTCCAATAAAAATCTTTAACAATTTAACAACAATACCTGCGGATAAAACACTTGCAAAAATCAAAACCGCATAACTGCCACGGGTCTTGTTAAAACAATCCTGCAACAAAACTTTTAAACTAAACCGATTTCTTTCGTTCTTTATATTAACACCTGATTTGTCGTATTTTTTTACACAGAACACCAACGCCGCAACAAAGGCTGAAAAAATCCATACCTTGGCCGAAAAGATTGCATCAAACCATTCCCAAAGACCACAATTAAATTTTCTAAAAAACAGGTACACAGACTTATCAAAATAAAAAATCCCCGCAAAAACCAGAAGCGCGGTTACGACGGTCGCGACCAACAATTTTTTCCACTTTATCTTATTATCATTTGTCAAAAACATATTCCACCCCCACATAAAAAATTATTCACCAATCAGATTATTATACAACTTTTTGTCTGTCAGGATTTTAACAGACACTGCCGTCGTCAAATTATCTTCATCTTTTCCACTTGTAATAACCGGACAACCACGACGAATATCGGCCACTGGCACATCCAGGTTTTGATTAAAATCCTGAACATTAAAATCATTATTTATCACATTCAAGAAGAAAGCCTGCTGTTGCTGCGAAGAACGGATATTAGATAAACACACAATCGGAAAGACACCACGTCCATCAATTGTATGCCCCGTGCCTGTTTTAATAGATTTATTTAACAATTCCAATGCCCCACCATTATCCAAGTCTATACGCGTTGCAATACGGGCACTTCCCCCCGTTGGGGTACCAATTAGAACCCCACGTTTATATTCATAAAATGCGGCGGCTATTGCCTCTGCGGTGCCACGTGTCATATCTGAAACCACCATCACCACAGGCACATCTGTTGACGCATCAGCCCCAGGGACAACCTCTACCTCATCGCGCGCCGTTTCAACAATTCGCATAACAGGTTTTTTACCAATAAACAATCCCGCTAATTTTGCTGCGGCCCGCTCGTCATCGCCTGTTGCGGAACGCAAATCTAATACAACACCAGAAACATCAGAATATCTTGCCAATGCTTCATTAACAATAGATACCGCCCCATCAGAAATCTTGTGAACAATAATCTCTAATACGGCACCAAATTCTGGATCGGTCCTATGTACAACATCTGCATCTGCAACAACAACTGTGGCACGACGCAAAACGACATCCTTTTCGCCCATTGGGGTCAATAACTTTATCTTAGACGTTCCTGAATTAAACCCAGACAAAACCTGTGCCATTTCCATATCAGATGTTTCAGGCAACGATTTACCATTTATTTGAACGATTAAATCCCCTTGGCGAATTCCAGCCGTATCCGCAGGTGCCCCTTTGTAAATCCCAGTAACCCTAAAATTACCATATTTATCACGCGCGCCTTCTAGTCCGACACTGGTCAACAAACGTCCATCTTCTTCTATTTCCACCTTTTTAGAGAATATATATTTTCCATTTTCATCAATTCCACGTATCAAACTATCGACCACAACTTGATACATTTCATTTTCTGACAACGCCCGCAAATTTGAATCATTTGCGCGCATTTTCAATATCAAAGCGGTTGTAATTTCCCCAAATCCATTCCAATCATTTGCATCAGGTCTTGGGAAATTCCCAACAATATTATCCCCCCACACTAAAACAACACGTTCATCTGTTACGGCAATATGCGCTTTTGGATTAACATTTTCCAGACTTTCTATTGCAACATCAAGATTTTTTCCAGCCCAATTAATACCGTCTAATTTTTTATAAATATCGGCAAAATTCTTTGAAACCTGGAACACAGGCAGTCCGCCCTGAACAGGTTCATCTTCAAAGAATAAACTATCTGCGACACATGGTGCCCCTGTCAATGCAAAGGCCAATAAAACCAATAACTTTTTTATTATCATCTTTCCCTTTCCCCCCACATAACCCAAGGCACCATTATATTAACATTACATTTAAACGTCCGTATCACGTAAATTAAAGTGATACAATATAACGTTCGAAATATAAATACTGGTCAAAGTTCCCATAACGATAGAGAAACTCATCGCGATTGCAAATTCCTGTAACATTGTACTACCGAAAATATACAAGCCGACCATTGCAAGCAACGTAGAAACACTTGTCATCAATGTACGGCGCAGCATTTCATTAACAGACAAATCAATCAAATCACCCATTGGCATCTTATGATAACGCTTTACATTTTCTTCGATACGGTCATAGTTTACAACCTTGTCATTAATAGAATAGCCTAACCCCATCAAGATAACGGCAATCGCGGTCTGATTAAATTCCAAACCGGCAATTGAAAAGAACCCGAACATCAAAACAAAGTCTAACAATAGCGACACAAAAGACCCAACCGCATAACCACCACGATATCGAATCCAAATATAAACACTCATCAAAACAAATGACACCAAAATTGCCAAAATTCCACCACGAACCAGTTCGCCACCGATTTTAGGTCCAACAATTTGAACCTGGGAATATTGAACATTATCGCCCAAAATGTTCTTTATTTGTGTAACACGTTCATTTTGTTCTGCGTCTGTTGAACCTTTTGGCAAACCAACGCGCAACAAAATCGCCTTGCCGTCAACCTGTTGTAATTCCGGATTAAATTCAGCCAACGCGCTACGCATCTTGTCAATTGTGTATTCTGCGGTTGTTGGCGTTACTTCCATCGAAATACCACCAGAAAAGTCAATCCCATAATTCAACCCACGAAACAACAAGGACAAAACAGACAATACAATTAACGCCCCTGAAATCCAGTATGATAATTTACGATATTTCATAAAATGCAGTTTCATAATACTTTCCCCTTTGCATTTATTGTTTTACATAACCAATTTTTTTATTTTTACCCTTCATATACCAATCAACCAACACACGCGACAAAGAAATACATGTGAACAATGTTGTCGCAATACCGATTGATAACGTTACGGCAAACCCACGAATTGGACCCGCGCCAAACTGGAACAATATCAGCGCACAAATCAAAGTCGTCAAATTTCCGTCCATAACTGTTTTAATAGAACGATTAAACCCAAGGTCAACTGCACGCAACGGCGGCGTTCCTGCCCTGATTTCATCCCTTATACGCTCAAACGGTAGAATGTTTGCGTCCACCGCCATCCCCAAGGTCAAAACGATACCCGCAATACCTGGCAATGTTAACGTTGCACCAAACAAAGCAGTCAATCCAACAATCATTCCCAAATTAACCAGCAACGCAACACTTGCGATTATACCGAATATACGATATGTGAAAATCAAGAAGATAAAGATAAACAATACCCCCGCGATAGAACCAAGTTTTCCTTGTTCAATCGTATCGGCCCCCAAACCCGCACCAACGGTACGTTCTTCTATAACTTGCAACGGTGCAGGCAACGCGCCACTACGTAACAACACTGCTAAATCCTTGGCACCTTGTAATGTAAATCCGCCCGAAATCTGACCACGTCCCCCAGGGATAGGTTCACGAATAACCGGCGCAGACAAAACTTTACCGTCCAAAACAATCGCGAAACGTTCATTTACGTGTTCTGTTGTTAATTTCGCAAACTTGCGCGCCCCAGACGCATCAAACACAGTAGATACAACCGGCATATTATTTTGATCAAATTCCGCTTGCGAATCCTTCAAAGATTCCCCTGAAACCTCTACACGAGAATAAACGGCAACTTTCTGTGATGGGCTATCTATATAAGGCATAAATTCCGTACCATTTGGTGCACGCCCAGCCGCCAACTGTTCTGGCGATACATTTTCATTTACCAAATGGAAACTCATTTTTGCCGTCTGACCAATCAGTTCTTTTATATGTTCTGGATTATCCACCCCTGGCAATTGAACCAAGATATATTTTCCACCCTGACTTTGAATAGAAGGCTCTTTGGTTCCCAGCGCATCAATACGGCGACGAACAATTTCAATACTACGCGCCAAAGCATCCTGAACCATTTCTTCTTTCTGTTTATCAGAATAAGATAATTCAATCATCTTGTCATCAGACGAAATATCAACAGTATTACCAAAAACACTCTTCAAGCGTCCCTTGGCATCAGAAACCTGGCTTTCATCACGAACAACAAAAGACACAACGCCATCATGATTACGCAAATTTGAAAAACGAATAACCCCCTTGTCCCTATCAATCATAGCACTACGGGTTTCTTCGTATAACTGCTGTGTTTTTTCTTGGAACATAGTTGTCGTATCAACTTCTAACAACAACTGTGCACCGCCCTTCAAATCAAGCCCCAGCGGCACAGGCTTTATCCAAGATGGAAAATACGGCGCCAATTTTGGCGACATTGTTGGAATCGCCAACATAACACAAAACACCGACACAAATACAATAGCCAGTTTTTTAAACATACCATTACCCTTTTGTTACTCTACAATCGCCACAGCATTTTTGTTAAATTCAACAACTACGCCCTTGGCAATTTCTACTTCGATTGTTTTTTCATTAATTTTTTTGATAGTACCATAAATGCCAGCCGCCATCACACGATTACCAACCTGTAATGAATCCAACATTTTTTGATATTCAGCCATGCGCTTTTTATTTGGTCGAACAAAGAACAAATAAATTACGCCAAACACAATTATACAATACAACAGCATCCCCCAAAAACCATTTTGTGGGGCCGTGGCCGTACCAGTCTGAACAACTGTATCAACAACTTCTGTGGTTTGTTCCATAGTTTTCTCCTTATTTAATAAGCCCACAGTAATAAAAAAACCACGTAATGTAAAGGAAAAATAAAGTATTTTTTACAATCTTTCGAACCAAGTATCTATTTCTGAAATCGGGATAAATTTATACACAGGCCGCCCATGATTACACTGCCCTGCGCGTTCTGTATTTTCAATATCACGTAATAAAGCATCCATTTGTGCCATATCCAGTTTTTGCCCTGCCCGTACAGAATGATGACACGCATAATTTGCCAACTTTAAATGTAATTTTTCATTTAGTTGCGAAGAATGCCCATACGCACGCACTTCATCCGCAACCGCCCGCAAAACATCCGCCCAGTTCATATCCCAATCAGACGGCTTTTCAAATATTGCAACCGCATCATCACCAAACGCATCAACATGCAACCCAGAACGTTTTAATTCATCCGCAATTGACACAATTGCCAAAACATCTTCTTCCCGCAAATTCACAATAATTGGTGTTAATAACGGCTGCGTTTTTATTTTGTTTTTACGCAATTTTTCATAAGTTATTCGTTCATGCGCGGCATGTTGATCAACAATCACCATATTTTCATCTTTTTGGGCAATAATGTATTTATTTCCTATCTGCCCAATAACCCGTCCCAGCGGCATATCCACAACAACCGTATCGTCTATTATCGGCGCTGACAACGGACAAGAATTCGACTTAACATCTTGTTCCAAGTCCCCCTTTTTAACATCAAAATCATCACGCATACGCAACGAAGAAACACCTGGCATTTGAATGGGTGTCAATCCAAAATCAAATCTTGGCATACTTACAGATTCTGCAATCGGGGCCACCAGATTCAACACAACATCTTCCTTGGGGTGTTCGACCATTGTTTGCGCCAACCTATCCCGCAAGGTCCTGATAATAAAAGAACGCACATGTGCCGGTTCCAAGAAATGTACATCTGTCTTTGCGGGCGACACATTAACATCAACGGCACTTGTCGGCAATGTTAAATATAGCGCACACAACGGAAATTCACGCGCATGCATAACATCCATATACGCCGCCCGCAACGCAGACACTAAAACCTTATCTTTGACCGAACGTCCATTAACAAACAAATACTGATCAACACTTGACGCGCGTCGCAAGGTAGGTTCCGAAATAAATCCCGTTAATTTCATACCGACCGTAGAATTCGAAGTTGCATCCACTTCCAACATCCGCCCAACAACATCGGCCCCCATAACAGATTCAATTCGCGCTAATAAATCTTCATTTTTTTGAAATCGCCACTTATTGTTCAAGACAAAACCGACATCTGGACGCGACATCGCAAGCCGCTTTACCACTTCCAACACAGACATCATTTCCGCCCTATCCCCACGTAAAAATTTTAATCGCGCAGGCGTTTTAGCGAACAAATTTTTTACACGAATTCTTGTACCACTTTCCCAATCAGATGGCCGGATTTCATGCGTACAGCAATCGATTTGCCAACCGTTTTTATCCACCCCATTACACGTATCTATGACCATATCAGACACAGACGCAATTGATGGCAAAGCCTCGCCACGGAAACCCATAAAATTAATATTTAACAAATCATCTGTTGGCAATTTAGACGTTGCATGCCGCGTAACCGCACGCGCCAAATCATCACGCGTCATTCCACCACCATTATCAATAACAGAAATCAGCGTCCGCCCACCATCTACGACATCTATGATTATTTGATCCGCCCCCGCATCCAGCGCATTTTCAACCAATTCTTTGACCACACTGGCGGGACGTTCCACCACTTCGCCCGCGGCGATTTGATTAATCAAGAAATCTGGCAATACGCGCACCGCCATCAGACAACCACCTTATTATTCTTTGAATTTTACTTCCAAAATTTCATATTCTTTTTCACCACTGGGCAACTTAACGATACAAGTATCACCAACACATCGCCCAATCATTGCACGTCCCACCGGCGACGTACACGAAATAACCGTTCGCCCATCAGATTCAATATCAGACAAAATTCTGCATTGCATTCTATTTCCATCTTCATCTTCGGCAACAACGCGTGCACCAAAAACAACCCTATCACCAGATAAAGAATCCACATCAACAATCAAAGCGTTTTCAATTATATCTTCGATAAATCTTATACGAGAATCAATCTGACGTTGTTTTTCTTTGGCCGCACTATAATCTGCATTTTCAGACAAATCCCCCAAAGAACGCGCCCATTGAACTGTTTTTAATATCTCAGGTCTTTGAACTTCCTTTAAATCTTTTAGTTCTTTTAACAACTTATCAAACCCTACACGTGATATTGGTTCCTTTTCCATTTTACAATCCTATTTTATATTCTTGGAAATTATAAGCATTCATTTT
>JAZRSI010000068.1:0-10679 GCA_045651445.1 Candidatus Enterousia sp.
CCAGAAGATGCTGCGGCATTACTGGAAGTTTTTGCCCAAGGATTCAATGGCCAAATAATAACCACCGATAATACTATGTTTGGCGAAGACGGCATTGTTAACGACGATGATGTAACAACAAACAACAGCAAGAAAGGCAAAAAGCAGTACGATTTTGCCGCGGTTGGAATTAAGCCAGGCGCGATACTGGAATTTACCCGTCCCTTAAAAGATGGAACTGTTTTGAAATGCAAGGTCAATGACGCAACACATAAAAAGAAGGTTTCATTTAATGGCGTTGATTATTCCTTGTCTGAATTAACAAGAAAAATTATGAAAGAACATTTTGGCACCGCCTGGAAACAGTTTAGAGGACCAGATTTCTTTAAGTATAAAGGTGAAATTTTGACAGAGCGCAAGAACCGTATGCTTGCCGACAGTGAATAAAACACCGCCAATCCGGCGGTTTATTTTTTATAACACGTTCTTCTTTTTGCGTAATTTTAATTTTGTTACCTTGCAACCATATGACAGGTCCAGCACATAAACATCCCTGAATACAGAATCAAATTTATGCTTTTGTAATTTATCGGACAAATGCACAAAACCGTTTTCGACAACGACCAACAAATCGCATTCATCGCAATTCTTTTTGTATTGTTCGAACTTCTTGTTCTTGCCGTCAATCGTCTTTTGCAGGTCTTCGAACGGATTTTCAATACACATTCCCTGATTATTAACATGCGCAGATGTATGCGGCGCATGCATTTGGCTAGCATTTACAATAAACGTCTGCCCTTTTACATCAACCCACTTCTTTGTTATTCCCCATTTTGGAATGCCGGCTTCCTCCAGCGCAGATATCAATGCATCCTTAATTTCTTTGTCTGTGGCATTTAATTTATTAAATCCTGGGTTATAGCACCTGTCAAAAAAATCTTCCCTGGTCATACTGAATTTTCGCGGGTCTTGAATATCTATTAGCAAGGTAAGCGCGATTCCCTGTTTCTTAAAGTGGCCGACTATCTTCTTGGCAATTTCTTCCAAACGCATCGTGGCTATGTTCTTGGCACTTTTATTTACGAAATTAACAATCTCTAAACCTATTGTGGGCCTATCTGGAACCTTGAATATAAAATCCGGGCTTTCGCTGCTTATTTTTGTGGTTATACCGTTTTCCTGCATCCAGCGTTCACCAAGTTTATGGCGTGTAAATAACGCCAGATAAGTTGCCTCTGCGCCTTTTTGACCATCATCTTGAATTATGAATTGCCCGCCCTTGTGTACAACTTCTGTCATTGTTTATTCTATATGGTCGCTTTTCTTTAAGTTACACGATGCACACAATAACTGTATGTTTTCGGGCATGCTGGACGAGCCGCCGCGTAAAAAAGGTATTATATGGTCATAGTGCAAATTCGTATTTGAACCACATTTTACACAACAACCCTTATCGCGTTTCCACACCTGTACCTTGACCGCGGTTGGGATAAGGCGATTATGTTCCAGTTCCAGAACAGTTGGTTGTGCGTCGCCGGTGGCAACCGCTGTTTCGTCATCCTCTATCATTTCCAATTGGAATTTAAATACCGTGCGTCCATCTGACTTTTCTGTCCACGCGTCTGTCAGATAAAAGAATCCGTTATAGACCCAAATGCCGTCTTTAATCTTTTCATAGACCTTTACAACGCGTGCAATTGATTCTGGTGCATTCTTATATGAAGTTGCCGCATCAAAAAACTTGCCATTTTCCGTTAATGTACCATTTGGGGTTTTATATGGTTGGTCCAAAGTTTTTACATCTGCGCCCGTGGGAGCATGATTTTTCTGAACATCGTGTCCCTCATAGATAATTGTCCGACCGTCATCGGTCATTTTATCCGCGTATGGTGCGTTTTCGCGAACGCTCATCAATATAACGCTGTACCCGCGATTAGTCACATTAAAATTCATGCCGCGCTGCAAATTCTGTCCTTCGGCAATTGTCATATCAACATATCTTATAATATCACCACGCAGCATAGAAAACCCTCTTGTTATAGTAAATACGTTTATTGGCCTGACACCCAGTGTATCAACACCCGCCCCTAAAAATCAACGTAACTACTTTAATTTGTTTTGATTTAAGCGGCGTAAGCGATACATTATTTTTTTATAAAGTATCCTTCTCTAGTATCTACAATCTCTTTTAGATATTTGATAACATGCATACATAATTCCTTTGTTATTTTTGTGTTCTCTTTTAAACATAACTTGGCATGGACTAAATTTCGTTGCTTCCTTATCTCATGGGCCTTTTGAGATTCTTCCATCCAATCTGGTCTTTTTATTTTTTCTATTTGGTTGATATAATCATTTAACCCAACTATTACATCTTTTTTATTTTTCTTATCATATACATATTGCTTATTCAACCAGTCTTCCTCAGGCTGTAACTCATTTAACCAATCTAGTAAGAACCCCTCTAAAATTGAACCGCACAATATTAACGTTGCCTTATACGCCCCCACACTAAAACACGACTCTACCTCCATAATATCATTCATATAATTTTCTTTGGTTGCAGAATTGTATTTATCTGCTAATTTTTTTATTTCTTCTAACATAAGTTCTGTTTCAATACCATTATCCAACGGTCTTGCTTTTAACAAATCCACATATTTTTTTCCATGATGCAATGGATTTTTTTGATATTTAAATATCTTTTCGTAATACTTAGTCTCTAAAGACAGTGGAATGATAGGGAAATCCTTTATATTACTGACCGGCAAATAAGGAATAGATATACCTAAAAAGTACTTTTTTGCATACTTTTTAAATGTGTCGCTATTTAGGTATAAATATAAAAACTCTGGCGAATAACGCTCATCAATTACATGTAAAACTACCTGATTTTGGGAAACATATGCATTTTCTTTAGGAGTTTCGTCTATGTATATAACTTGTAAATCTTTGGCTATTGACTTTAATAAAATATCGCCTTTTTTTATCTTATGTGTAGTCTTATAGCCAATATTTGCATAACTTAATGGATAGCCAAATTCTTTTAGTGTTTTATATTGTTGATTTTCGTTTTCGTTTATTCTTTGCACCCTTTTTATATCAACAATATCACCCAACCTGATATTGGAACCTGCAAATACTTTTGAATTATCAATAAATTGTTTTGTATAAAATTCTGCTTTTAATAGAGAGTTATCTATTTTTTCAACAAAATTAAATTCATAATCATCTGTGTCTTTGGGGACAGTGTTGTTATTATAAAATTTTTCTATTTCAGACAAATAATTTTGAAATGTTTCTGCAAAAAACAACTTTTCAACTGGTAATTCTATGTTGGGCCTTCTAAAAAAATCTATCCCCAAAGAAATTAACTGCTTATTATTTCCTTTATGTATCCCCGTTAGAATTTGTTTCGTCTGTTTTTTACTAAATATAATTAGTTGAAAATCAATCCCAATCTCTTTAAATATTCGTTTTAAATCAAACAAGCCAACAATATGATAAAAATCCAAGATGTTATAAGCTTTTTCTTTTAAAGAGTTGTTATATCCTATATACGCAACAAAATCGTCGGATTGTTCAGAAATTTCTTTTAACCATATATCTTTAAATTCGCCAGGATGTCTAGCGGGCACACCCATAGGAGTTATGGCTCTTTTTTGTAATAAAGCTTTGATATCAAGAAACATAATCACTCCTCCATCACGTAGAAAAAGCCTCCACTACTATTTTTTCTTTTTGACGGACATAGAACGATAGGCTTCTTCAAACAATAAATGCTTCAGGAACTCTAATTTCTCTTCATCCGAGAAAATTTCCTTGAAGAAACGGTCGTTTTGATTATATCTGTCAATCATTGCTTTATTAAAGCGTTCTGGCATCAAACCGTCAAACAATGTTCTGTTATCTGTTTTTGCTGCTTCTGATAGCATTGCGTCCTTGCTAAGAACGTCCATAACTTGTTCCAGCACCTTATCAACACCAGAAAAATCAGTTCCAAAACGTTCATTAAACTTATCAATAATCGCTGATAATGGCGCCTTCTCTTTCTTGGTAGTTGCCGTTCCACCCTTTGGCGGTACGGTTCCGCCATCTTCCTGTTTTAAGGCAATGTCCCCTTCGTGTGTTTTTACCAATTTATAATATTCTAGCACTAGTTTGTCGTCCAATTTTGGATTTTCTGTTTTTTCATTTCTTAGTACTTTTATCAAGAACGACGCAAACACATAGAACTTCTGCAAATCACGATCAAACAAACGTACAATTTGGGCTACAAAACTGTACATGCGGATAAAATTATTCAAAACACTTCTGAACTCATCCTTTTGCTGTTGATCCAGCGCAATGAACCTGTCTTGTGCCGGCTTTAGGATACTTGATAATTTACCAAGGTCTGTTTTGCTTTGCTTGTCCGCAAAGAATATAGAAGCAAAATTTTCGACTTCTTGTGGCGTATAAACCGCTTTTCCATCCAACACAGCCTGTAATTTATACAATTCATTTGGATCAACTTCTTCAGTGAGAAATGTTGCCTGATAATATTGCTGGAATGATTTTTGAATGTCTTCCGCCGTATTAACAAAGTCTAGCACAAAAGTATCTGTTTTGCCTGCGGTTGTACGATTTAAACGAGATAATGTTTGCACTGCCTTTACATCGTTCAGTTTTTTATCAACAAACATTGTATGCAATAACGGTTCATCAAATCCTGTTTGATATTTGTCTGCAACAATCAAGACATTAAAGTCTTGCTTAAAATATTCAGGAAGCTGTTTTTCTTTGATACGTGTTTTACCGTCTTTTGCAATATTCAAACCTTCTTCTGTATATTTTTGCCCATCTACTGTTAATTCACCAGAAAAAGCAATCAATACATCTACATCCATGTATCCATGTTCGGCAATATACTTTTTAAATGCCTGATAGTATTTTAATGCCTGTAACCGAGACGAAGAAACAACCATTGCTTTTGCACGTCCATCAATCTTATTCTTTGTCACATCGCGAAAATGCTCTATCATTATTTGGGTTTTCTGTGCAATATTATGCGGATGAAGTGTTTGAAACTTTCGTACTGCCTTTGCCCCTTTTGAAGTTTCAAGCTGTGGATCATCTGGTATATTTTTCATCAACTTATAATAAGTATTATATGTTGTATAGTTGCGCAAAACATCCAAAATAAAGCCTTCTTCAATCGCCTGACGCATTGAATAAACATGGAAAGGAACATATTTGCCATCCGGTTGTTTTGTTCCAAAGCGATTTAATGTTTTTGCCTTAGGCGTAGCGGTAAAAGCAAAGAAAGACAAATTATCATGCTGACCTTGTCCTGCTAAGACCTTATCTAATTCGTCGTATGCGTCCGTAACATCGCCTTCCGCTTGCGCTTCAATAGCCGCCTGTTCTGCCAGGGCAGCTTCTGTATCCCCCAAACCTGCAATAACAGTTGATGCGGCCTTGCCTGATTGGGACGAGTGTGCTTCGTCAATAATGACAGCAAACTTTTTATCTGTCTTTTGTAATTCATTGTAAATATACGGAAACTTTTGCAACGTAGATATAATTATGTGTTTTCCATCGTTAATTGCTTTTTTTAACTGTGCCGATCCTTCTTTGATTGCTTCTAACGTACCTTTTACATGGTCAAATTGACTGATTGTATCGCGTAATTGGCCATCCAAGACACGTCTATCCGTCAAAACAATTACAGAATTAAATATAAGATTGGATTCTGCATCAGCCAAACTGGATAACCGATGCGCCAACCATGCAATAGAGTTAGATTTTCCAGAACCTGCAGAGTGCTGAATCAAATAACTGTGACCTGAACCGTTCCTTTGGACATCTTCTATCAGTTTTGTCACAACATCCAATTGGTGATAACGTGGAAATATCATTGTTTCCTTGGTAATTTTCTTTGTTTTCTTATCACGTATTACTTCCAGATGAATGTATTTTTCAATTATTTCCAGCAATCTGTCGCGCTGCAGAATATTTTTCCATAAATAATCTGTTGTAAATCCATTCAGATTGGCTGGATTTCCCCGTCCACCAACATTGCCTGCGCCATTTGATCCCTGATTAAAAGGCAAAAAGAATGTTTTTGCACCATTTAATTTTGTTGTCATAAACACATTGTATAAATCAACCGCAAAATGCACCAAAACACGACGCTTGAATTCAAATGCGGCGTCTGCACCAGATCTATCAAACTTATATTGGTCAATCGCATTGGTTACATCTTGGCCTGTAAATTGGTTTTTCAGTTCCATTGAAACAACCGGTATCCCGTTCAGCAACAACATAATATCCACACTGTCATTTGGTCGCGAAACAGAATGATGAACCTGACGCATACACTGTAAGATATTTTGATTATATTGTGTTATCAAATCCGGATTTAATGTATTGGTTGGGCGCTTAAACATCAATTTAAACTCAATACCGCGATCCTTGAACCCCTTGCGCAACACGTCCAGAAGGCCACGTTCACGAATAACCTTGCATACACGATCAATAAAACATTGATCTGGGTTAGCAGGATATATCAAAGTATATTTTTTCCAGGCTTTTGGTTGGCTGGTCTGTATAAATTTTAGCAAAGTTTGCTCGTCCAGCGCATTTACAGCATTAAACGCCTTGGCGTCACCACGTTCATAACCGCCCTCTGTAAGCAAAGATTCTTCTATTGCTGCTTCTAAATTGATTTCTTTCAGGTTATCGCCGGCCATTATAACACTCCTTTTATACCCAGTTCTTTACGCATTGCTGATGCAAACGCCTCTACCTTGTCGGCTATCTGGTTTGACATTTCTTCACGTTGTTTCTTGGATTTCATTTTAGCATAAACAGAACAAATTTCAGTATCTAATGTATAATATTGTTTGTAAATCTTTTTGGATGCATATATCAGCATTTTGCCCTGTAATTCATTGAACATTTCTTTGCACTGTTTAGGCCATTCGTGGTCGCGACAGTATTTATCATGTTCCATCAACACATGACATGCTTGAATATATAATTCTTCGCGCTTTTGTTGAATATGTGCCTTGCGTTCGCGTTTGTATCGCAGGCAATCCAACAGCCACGTAAAACCACCGGTCATCAGTGCCCCAATAATAACCCCAAACAACTGTGAAGAAAAGAAATCATTCCACGACATCGACTATTTCCTTTTTACCGGTAACACATTCGTATATCAGTGATTTTTTATATTCCGTCATCAGTTCTATCATCCGCTCACGCTTTTCAATGATAGTGTCAATGCGCGCACATTCCTTGTCCAAATAATCTATAATTTCTTGTTGTTCGTTTAGGTCTGGACAGAATACGATTTGCATGTTTCCAAAATTACTTCCTGTGAGCTGATTGATTGTGGCTGTGAAGAATGTGCTCAAGTAATAGCTGAATATAGCAGAGTTTAGAATATAGCTTATGTATTCTGGGTAATTTGTTCTGAAAATCATCATAAAAGCCCCAAACGAAGCCATAATATCTTCTTTGATAAGTGCGTTTTTTCCGACAAGTTCTCTGCTGCCGTTTCTTGAACAGATTATTATATCGCCCTTATGCACTAATAACTGTTCTGGTATAATAGTGTTTACAAAAACATTGTCATCAAGAACTATTTTGCCATTTTGAATATTTGACGACCTGAGGACTAGTGTGCCATTTGATTCATCGACCATATTTTCAGGATTGTATGTAAGACCGTTTCTATATTCGCCCAGTGTTTTTATTCGTCTTACCTCCCAATGTTCCGGTATTTTACCAATCCAATCAATACCGCTGTCTTTCATTGGTGCATCGGGGTTCAGGCCACGTGTAACCGCCTCGGTAATAACTGACTTTTTGTATTCTTTCAGGCGTTCAATTATCTGGCGCTGGGTTGTAACAATGCCATCAATGCGTGCGCACTCCCCATCCAAATAATCCGCAATGGCTTGTTGTTTTTCTTTAGGAATGTACGGTATCGAAAAATTCAAAATTTGCCCCATAGAAATATTGGGTTGTGCAGAACCTGCAGATAGTAAATTTACATATTCTGAAAACATATCTGTATTCAGGCAGTAATAGATATATTTTTCAGCGTTTCGTATAATTCCAACACGTTGATTTATATATGCCATGGCATCTGATTTTACTAGGGCTGTTTTGCCTGTAGTTGCTCCGCTCATAGCTATGATAATATCGTTGTGTTTGATGAGGTATGCCTGCAATCTATTGCTGTAATCAAAGGTAAGACATGAGGTGTAATCTAGATTGCCATTCTGTATATCTGATATACGAATAACAGGAACGAGTTTATCTGTGGTTAGTTCGTTACTTTTGAATGCAAATCCGTTTATAAAAGAAGCCCAGTTTTTTATTCTGCACATTCCCCAATGCTTAGGTATTTTGCCAATCCACTCAATATGGCTAAGCTTTTGAAGCGCTTCGGCATACGGTTGGGCAATGCGTGATAATCGTGTGGCTGCTTTTGCTATTTCTGGGGTGATTATTTGTGGCGCGACTTTTGCCATCTGACTGTTCATCATTTTTGCTGCAGGACTGCTTGCTAATTTTGCAGCAAGTTTTGCTGCTGGGGAATTTGCTATCTGTGTGGCTATCGGATTTATTCCTTTCATTTGGATACCCCTTTCAACAGTGCATCCAATTCAGATTCCAATGTCATTATTTCTGCCATGATATCTTCTGATTTGCGTGGCGGGATGTATTTATAGAAATATCTAGTAAATGGTATTTCGTATCCGATTTTTGTCTTGGGTTCATCAATCCATGCATCGGGTGCAAATGGCAAAACCTCACGCTCAAAATACGTCTGAATATCTTCGGTCAATGGGATGTTTTCTGTGTCGCGTAACTTTGGGTCGGCAACCGGTTTACCTTTCTTCAAAACAACATCACCGTTTTCATCACGCAATGGACGTTCAACAACAACCTTGCGATATCCGAATTCATCTGTATTGAATATTTTGCTGATTTCTGTTTCTTTGAATTCACCGTAAATACGCGTTATTTCATCAATGGCAGATTGTGGAATATCATTGCGTTTATTTCCCAATGCTTTGCGACGTTTTTCATACATTTGGCTGGCATCAATTAGCTGCACCTTGTGCTGGCGGTATGATGCCTTGCGGTTTGATAAAACCCAGATATATGTCGCAATTCCCGTGTTATAAAACAAATCATTTGGTAATGCGATAATCGCTTCTACCCAATCATGTTCCAGCAAATAGCGACGGATTTCTGATGAACCGCTGCCGGCATCACCACTGAACAATGGCGAGCCATTTTGTACAACGCACGCACGTCCACCTTGGTCACGTAATTTTGCGGCACATACCTGCAGGAACAACATTTGACTGTCGCTGACCGGTGGTAATCCGGCCCCAAAACGACCGGCATGCCCCAATTTTGCTTCGTTTTCAACATCATCTTTTTCTTTTTTCCATTCACGACCGAACGGCGGATTTGATAAAATATAATCAAATTTGTCGCCTTCGAATTTATCATCGGACAATGTATTTCCGCGTCTGATATTGTCTGCATCATTGCCCTTGATCAGCATATCCCCCTTGCAAATCGCATATGTTTGTGGGTTTATTTCTTGGCCATAACATACCAATTTTGCATCAGGATTCATTGATTGCAGATATTCTTGCGCTTCGGATAACATGCCACCTGTTCCCACCGTCGGGTCATACAAGGTTTTTGCAACATTACCCGTTAAAAACTCATCATCGTTTTCAAACAAAATATTTACCATCAATTCAATAACTTCACGTGGGGTATAATGTTGCCCAGCGTCTTCGTTATGCGATTCAGAAAAACGACGTATAACCTCTTCAAAAATGTATCCCATTTCCAAATTACTGATTTTTGATGGGTGCAAATCGGCCTTGGGCGAGCAAAATTCTTCTATGATGATATACAACAGGTCGTTTTCAACCAAACGCTCGACTATATTTTGAAACTTAAAATTATCAATAATGTCACGAATGTTTTCAGAAAAACCTGCGATATATGCGGCAAAATTTTCTGCGATATGTTCCGGGGCATCCATCAAACGCGGGAAGGTAAAATCACTAACATTATAAAACGAATGCTTGGACGCATTGCACAGCAGCGCATGTTTCATCGGGCCATCTGGGATTGATTTATTTGCATTCAAAACCACCTGTTTTGTATCTGACAAAATACAGTCAAAACGACGAATTACCATCAATGGTAATATAACCTCGCCATATTCATGAGGCTTAAAGGGTCCTGTCAATTTGTCTGCGATTGCCCAAATTAAATTCGCTTTTTCATTTATGTTTGATGCTAAACTCATATTTGCCTTCCTTGTTTTGATGATCATAGCAAAGTTTGTATGATTTTTTCCACAGAAAAAACGCGTTTTACTTTCCTTTGGCTTGTAGTGTTTTAGATACGATTTGGTCGGCAGGGAGTTGTGGGTGGGAGGGTAAGTCCGGAATTGGCACCCAGTGCATGTCGTCGTGGACGCGCAGTTGAATTTCGCCGGTGTAGGATTTGATTTCGTATGTATGAAGTTCAATAACCTTGCCTGAATCTGTTGTGTGTTTTGCGATTGTAATTAGGTCGCCAATTTCTGCGTCTATTCCCAATTCTTCAAACAGTTCCCTGCGCAGGCATGTTGGGCCGTCTTCGCCATCTTCAAACTTACCGCCGGG
>JAZRSI010000069.1:0-11385 GCA_045651445.1 Candidatus Enterousia sp.
ATAAAAATACGGCAAAGACTTGCTGGGTGCGCCATCTTTTTTGCCCGCCCCACGAAGTTTTAACGAAGTGCTGTCATCCCTGCGCGTTTTTTTTGTCATTCCGTGGCTTTTTTCGGGGGCGCAAAATTGAAAATTTTGTGGGCAGTTCCCCTCCGTTGGAGGGGTGTCCGCAGGACGGGGTGGTTAGAGCGTTCGTAATCATGCACCCATAACTTCGGACTCTCTTACCACCTCCCGGCTGCGCCGTACTCCTCCAACGGAGGAGAACTTTCTATCATCCCGCCTTTTTTTTTGCCCACCCCACGAAGTTTTAACGAAGTGGTGTCATCCCTGCGCAGGCAGGGATAGGGTCTATTAAATTTACAAAAAATGTTCTTCTGCTCCTTGTGTAGGGGTAAGGTTCCCCGGCTATTGTAGGGGGCAGAACGGTTAAATAAAAAATCCTGCGAATTGCAGGATTTTTTATCTTCCACTTTCCGTCTATTAACGGGAATAGAATTCGACGACCAATTCTGGGAACATTTGAACCGGATATGGTACATCTTCGAATGCAGGAACGCGAACAAATGTTGCTGTGAAGTTTGCGCTATCAACAGAAACATAGTCTGCAAAGTTGCGTTCTGCGGATTCCAGTGCCAATACAACCAGTGGCATTTGTTTTGCTTTTTCACTGACTGTGATAACATCACCTGGGTTTACGCGATAAGAAGCGATTTTAACGCGTTTGCCATTTACATAAATATGACCGTGGCTGATTAATTGACGGGATGAAAATACAGTTGGTGCCAATTTTGCACGATATACAACTGCGTCCAAACGACGTTCCAACAAACCGATTAAGTTTTCAGGTGTGTCGCCCTTCATATTATCAGCTTCTAAATAATATGCGCGGAATTTCTTTTCGCCAACGTTACCATAATAACCCTTCAAAGTCTGCTTTGCGCGCATCTGTTTTGCGTAATCCGAAGAATTACCGCCACGTGATGTTGGGCCATGCTGACCAGGTTTATATTTACGTTTGTTAAATGGGGATTTTGCCTGACCGCACAGATTCACGCCCAGTGAACGTCCGATTTTTAATTTGCGTGTGCTACGCTTTGCACCAGCTCTTGCCATTTTTGTTTTTCCTTTGTTTTTTGGTTTTTCGGTGCCGGATGTCAACAGAATCCTTATCGTCAATGGGACCAAAATTCACCATCGCTTAATCAGTTCTGATTACCCAGCGGGCTTAGTTTATCTTCTTTTTTCCGCATTTTCAAGTATTTTTTTTGTGGTATAAAGTATTTCATCCAGTAATGCTGTCGTATTGCCTGCTTTTTTTATTTCGGCATGTGCCATATTAAAATCACGTCCGATTGGATTTGTACTATGCGCATCATCAGAAATAATCACAGGGATATTTTTGTCGCGTAAATTAGTGGTTATCATACGATTATCTTTAATCGATGTGTTAAATTCAACCATTGTTCCGGATTTCAAGATTCTTTGCGCGGCCCCCAGTTCATACGCGTGCCAATCGAGATAACTTGTGCCCAAATTTAATTTTTTTGGCAAATCAGGGTGCGCCAACCATGTAAATAGACCCGATTCCGCAGCATCCCCCAATTTTTTCCAATATTTTTCCAGCATTGCATTTTGGTCTTTTGGTTTTGCCCGTGCGATATCGTGTATGTTGCACAATTTTCCTTTGTATTCAACAAAGTGTACCGCCCCAATAATGTAATCAGGCTGCAAGATTTTTATTGTGCGCTTAAAATCCTTTTCCCATTCGGAACTTGGAAAGAAATCAGCTTCTATTCCGCGCAGTACTTTAATATCGTCTTCCGAATTGGCGATACGTTCCAGTTTTGAATAATGTGGAACGAATTTATTAATCGCATCACGAAAATTATAGTTATAAATCCCATCGTATCCACGTGCCACAGCAACCGGATAAAAATTCGTAAAGAAAATTTCAGGATGAATAATTAAGTGATTTGAAATACCAATTGCTTCAAACCCCTGTGATTTTGCTTGGTTAATCATTTCAGCCGGGCTTGAACAACCGTCAAACCCGTGCGTATGTGTGTGTAAAGTATATTTTTGTTCTATCATAGCAAGCGAATGTTATAGCCATTTTTAGACTTTGTCAAGTTTTTATTAAAAAAACACCGCCGTTGCCGGCGGTATTTCCGAGTGTCCCGAAAGGAAGGAAAGGAGAAAAAGAAATTGGACACTCTAAACTTGTTTCTGGGGCCCAGAGTCCAGAGGAGAGAGAATGTAGGAGGGAGTCTGAACCTCTGGTCCCCACAGGTGCTTTCGCATCTGGTCATCGGGTTTTGTCCCTCTGACGAATCGAAATATAATACACAAAAATAGATTTGTCAAGACTTTTGTCAAAAAATTTTTTAGTATTATTTATTTTTTGTGTAGTGTATATATACCTAGGAAATGCTACTTATTGTTTTTAGCGGATTTTTTGCATAAAATCGATTTGTGTCAGATGAAAAAATAAATCTGACTTTTTGTAACCGAAGGGAGAGAAAAAATGACACATGACGATGTTTGGCGCGCCATTGAACGCTTTGCGACGGAACATGGAATGTCTTGTTCTGGATTGGCAAAGTGCAGCGGATTGGACCCAACTACATTTAATAAAAGCAAGCGTTGGTCCAAAGAAGGGCAACCTAGATGGCCATCCACAAACAGTATTTCCAAGATTTTATCGTCCACTGGGGCCAAGATTCAGGATTTTACCAAGTTTATCGATGTCCCAGAACCAGAACGTGAATAATAAAATCTTTTTTTGGCGCTTCGACACCCCAAAACCACCATACAATTGTATAGTGGTTTTTTTATTGGACATAATTTAAATCATTGTTTACAATATAACTGATGTTAACAGGCGTTCGTATTTATTCTTCTGATGCAATATGGCGGCAAATATTACGTGAATTGAACGCGGTTGTTTTGGACGCGCCGGAACAACATAATGTAAATCTTGACAATATATCAATACACGGCCCGATTTCTGCGTTGGAATTAAAGTCTTTGGTTATCAAGGCCACTGATGGTGGTGATATTCTGCAAAAAATTTTTGGTCGTGATGTGTGTCTATCGCAAATAAAGTCAAAAATATTAATACTATTATATAAAACCGGTGGAATGACGGGGGGCGAATTAAAGCAGTCGCTTGGTTATGCACCGGAAACATCGACACATGCGGTTGACACTGCGATTTATCAGTTGCGTCGCACATATGGCACAAATTTTATCAAGAACACAAACGGGGTATATTCAATTGGCGAACTATAAAGTAATATCTTTTGATAAAATCCCCAGCACCCAAGATTATGCACACGAATTAATTGCGCTTGGGCGCGCATCCGATAGGACCGCAATATTGGCGGCGGCACAATCGGCGGGGCGTGGTCGTTTTCGGCGTTCGTGGGTTTCGCATCATGGTAATTTGTATGTCAGTTTTATTTATGATTGTCCTGAACGTGATGCGCGTTTGTCTTATGCGGTTGCGGTTGCGGTTGCGGAAACAATTGCATCCTTTGGTATTCATCCAACTATAAAATGGCCGAATGACGTATTCGTTGATGGAAAGAAAATTGCGGGCATATTGATAGATTATTCGGGCCCTTATGTTATTGTTGGAATTGGAATAAATGTAAATTCAAATCCAACTGTGTCAAAATATGGCACGACCAAGATGGATATCTATTCCCAAACCCCGTTAAATCGGTTGTTAAATCGCTTGATTAAGAATCTGGACAAGTGGTGTGCCGCAGATTTTCGTGATGTTCGTAATCGTTGGACGGAATTGGCAACTGGCTTGAATACGTCGGTTCGATATCAAGGGGCGCCTGCGGTATTGGTTGGAATAAACGAAAATGGTGCGTTGGTATTGCGTCGTGAAACGCGGTATTTGCTGGTTTACGGCGACGAAGTTCAAATGTAAAAAATTATTTACTTGACTTTTTATCAAAAATATGTTAATATATAACGCATAAACAGCGAAGATTCTGTCCACAACATCGGTTGTGGCTTTTTTAATTTCCACGCATTTTTTTGCGTGGATTTTTTATTCGGGGGAAACAAATGCAACTAACATTAATCAAGAACACAGATTTATCTGTGGGGTTGGCATATCGTATTGCGCGTGTTGTTTATGCACAAACGGGGGCAATAACATTACCATTGGTTGAATCCATCACATCGGTTATCAAAAACATATCCGACAAAACTGGTGCAGAATATTCAGATATAATACGCGACAAAAATATTTTTGATGTCTTGGATAAAAAATCAAAAAATCATTCGCGTCTTTTTACAGAATCTACAAATCGTGGTTTTCAAATGTGCGTTCGTGTTGCACAGCGTATGTTATCAAATGGATTATGCGATAGGACATTTGGTTCAACAATGTTTCATAGTGCGGATACAATACCGCAATGGGCGATTGCGCGTGGTTACATCGCGGACATAGATGGTTATTTATTTTATCTATAAGAGAGGGGGCGCACCTTATGAAGAAGATTATTAATGGCGGTTATTTATCCGGCCATCGAACATATATTATTTCTGCGACGGGGATATTGTCTGCGATTGCGGCATACCTTGTTGGGGACAGTGATATATTTGTAATGTTGCAATCAATATTTACACTTGGCGGGATTTATTTCTTGCGCAAATCAAATGAAAACAAAGGACAAAAAAATGGATAATATCCCAGAAAAATTTTTAAATTCGGACGGTTCACTAAATTCAGACGCCTTGATAAAATCATATAGTGAACTTGAAAAGAAGATTGGCACGATGGTATCTGTTCCAACTTCTGAATCAGATGAAAACACGCGTCGTAAATTTAATCGTGCGATTGGCGTCCCAGAATCTGCATCTGAATATCCAACAAATGAAATATATGATGATGAAAATTTGCGTCAAAGATTTTTAGATATTGGTTTAACAACAAAACAAGTTGAAAAAATTTATGAAATTGCGAATGAATTTTTATCACCTGTGATATCTGATTTATTTTCTGTTCAAAATGAAACAGGTGCGATGAATGAATTAAAGAATTTTTTTGGTGGTACTGAAAAAATGACCGAAGCATTACGTGCGATAAATTCATTTGGTGAAAAATTTTTACCACACGATGCGTTTGATGCACTATGTTCTACACCCCAGGGGATTCAAAGCGTTTACAAGATGATGCAATCGATGGAACCGGATGTAAAAACAGATTCTGCTACGGTTGAAAATTTAACAGATTCTGATTTACGTCGAATGATGCGCGATCCAAAATATTGGCGTGATGGTGATGCCGAATACATTCGAAAAATAGAAAATGGATTTAAAAAATTATATTCGTAATAAAAAATAGTTACTTTCTGCTTTACTAATTTTTGTATTTAGTATAAAATATAAAACAAGAACAAAACGGATTTGTTCTATCCAAAATTAGTGAAAGGAGAGAAAGTATGGCATTCTTATTTAGAAAATCTGCCGCAAAGAAAGCTGCTGCCAAGGCTGCAGAAAAACCAGTTGCAAAAAAAGCACCTGCAAAGAAAACTGCTGTTAAGAAGGCTGCTGCAAAACCAGCTGCAAAGAAAGCACCTGCAAAAAAAGTAGCAGTTAAAAAACCGGCTGCAAAAAAACCAGTTGCAAAAAAAGCACCTGCGAAAAAAGTAGCTGTTAAAAAACCGGTTGCAAAAAAACCAGTTGCAAAGAAAGCGCCTGCGAAAAAAGTAGCAGTTAAAAAAGTGGCGGTTAAAAAGCCAGTTGCAAAGAAAGCACCTGCGAAACCAGTCGCAAAGAAAGTTGCTGTTAAAAAAGTAGCTGTTAAAAAACCGGTTGCAAAGAAAGCACCTGCAAAAAAGGTTGCTGTTAAAAAAGTAACAGTTAAAAAAGTTTGCAAGAAAAAATAAATAAATCCCCCGCGAATGCGGGGTGTTTTTTAAAATTGTCAGTCAGATTTTGTGCACAGTCTGACTGATTTTTTTTATTGGATAATCCGTATTAATTTATGGACCCAAATTATATTTTTTGTTTTATGGCGCATTATTTGCATAACCAAAATACAAAATCTGAATATCAATACATGCGTATTGTTTTTTTAATTTTATAACCAAAAGGATTTTTGTATGTCTGTTTCAATAGACAATGTCTTCGTAAAGCAATTCGAAGCAGATGTTCATTTGGCATATCAACAAATGGGCACAAAATTGCGCGGCACTGTTCGCAGCAAATCTGGTATTGTTGGCGCCTCTACAACTTTTCAGAAGGTTGGTCGTGGTACCGCCAGCACAAAATCACGTCATGGCATTGTACCGGTAATGAATTTGAATCACGAACCTGTGGAATGTTTGTTACAGGATTACTATGCGGGTGATTGGGTTGACAGTATGGATGAATTAAAAGTCAACATTGATGAACGTCGAGTTGTTGCATCTGCT
The DNA here is from genome assembly GCA_045651445.1 of Candidatus Enterousia sp. Lineage (GTDB taxonomy): Bacteria > Pseudomonadota > Alphaproteobacteria > Rs-D84 > Rs-D84 > Enterousia. Next base: position 6,444 of record JAZRSI010000069.1, read on the forward strand.
GGGGCATATGCTTTGGGTCGCAAGACAGACGAACTAATTATCGATGCGATGAATACTGCAACTGCATCTGTTGGTGATTATTCAACAGGTTTAACCAAAGAATTGATTTTATCTGCGGTTGAAATATTGAATACGAACGATGTTCCTGATGATGGTCGTCGTTTTGCGGTTGTTGGTGTACATCAGTGGAATGAATTATTGTCGATGGATGAATTTGTTTCCGCAGATTATGTCGGCAACAGCAATCCAATGATTAACGGTTTTGAAACACGTAAATGGTTGGGAATCACATGGGTATTGCACAATGGTTTACCTGTAAGTTCTACAAATCGTGATTGCTTTATTTATCACGCGACCAGCATTGGGCACGCATGCGGTCAAGAAGTTAAAACAGATATTTCTTGGCATGGTGAACGTGCGGCGCACTTTATCAGCAACAGCATGTCCCAAGGTGCGGTTTTGATTGATGGTGATGGCATTGTACGCGTTAAGTGTTCAGATACAGATAACGCTGCTTAATTTCACAATAAAAGAATCATTTAAACTAAAAGGAAAACAACATGGCATTTCAGAATAAAAATTTATCTGTAATTGCGTATGCAAACGGATTTACATTGTGGCATTATAGCGCACCTGAAACATTATCGACGATTACCGCCAATGGATATTTCAACAATGTAAAAACATTGATGAACGTTGGGGATATTATCATTATTAATGCATCTGATAACACTGCGATTAAGAAAATCAATGTAACAGAATTGAATGTAACAACCATTGCATTGGCTTAATTTTTTTGATTGTTTATGCCCAAGGCCGATAATTTTTTGTCGGCCTTGATTTTTTTTAGATTTAACCATAACAAGTGGGGTAATTATGCTTACTAAGATAGACTTATGTTCTATGGCTTTGTTAAAACTTGGGGAATCACCAATACAGTCTTGGTCGGATGATAGCGCGGCGGCAAAATTATCACGAACATTATTTGATGTTGTGATAGACGCATTAATATCATCACATCCCTGGCGTTTTGCAATTCAAGAAATAGAAATAACTAAAAATACAGATGGGAATTTTCTAATTCCATCAAACATTTTACGCGTAATAAAAACAGACGGCAAGGTTTTAGGCAACAAGATAATATCCAACAAATCCAAGATTTCAATAGTGGGTTTGACGCGTGTTGCACCCGAAGACTTCCCCAGTTATTTTATATCACTGGCGGCCACACGTTTGGCGATGGAATTTTGCATTCCGTTATCAGGGAACAATACGGTATTTCGTATGTTGGTTGCATTATATGAAACAGAATTACAAACTGCAAAATTCATAGATAGCACAACATCAACATCAGACACGATATCGGAATTTTCATTATTAAGCAGCCGTTTTTAATATTTTTATCACAGGAAAACAAAATGTCAGATTTTATAAAAACACAAAATTCTTTTTCTGATGGCGAAGTCGCCCCAGAATTTTATGCACGTGATAATATTAATGGGTTGTCAAAATTAGAAAATATGGATGTACTATCTGGTGGTGGGTTATCACGACGTCCGGGCTTGCACAAGGTTACATCAATACGTGGCCCCGCACGTTTAATATCTTTTTCTGTATCGGACGCCCAAGAATACTTGATAGTTATGACAGATTATCATATGTATATCTATCACCAAGACAATCGATACCAAGATTTAATAACGCCTTGGTCTTATCAAGATTTGTCATTGTTACAATTTGCACAACGATTTGGAACAATGATATTTGTGCATCCAGACCACGCGCCACGTGTTTTAAAATATATGGACGATTATTTTGAATTATCTGATTTTGCATTTTCGCATAACGATTCTGATATATCATTAAATATTCCGTTTTTAAAATTTGATGACGCATCAGATATCACAATCGCAATAAGTTCCAGTTCAAAAGGAAATAATTACGCCACATTTACAACCAACAAAGATTTCTGGACATCTGATAATGTAAATGGCCATTTACGCTTGTTGGACAAGCAATGGGTTATCACCGACTACGTCAGTCCGACTCAGGTTGTTGCATATACTAATGGGTCTTATACTGCCCCATCAGGTACAATATCAGATTGGGCGGAATCTGCATTCAGCACGCGTCGTGGTTGGCCACGCAGTATAACATTTCATCAAGATAGACTGGTTTTTGGTGGTTCGCGTGATTGGCCGTCTGGCATATGGATGTCGCGTGTTGGTGCGCACAATGATTTCAACGTCGGAACGGGTTTGGATGATGATTCAATTTTCATAACTTTATTATCACAGCAACGCCAGCAAATTTGCAGTGTTGTCAGTGGTGATAATTTACAGATTTTAACAAATGTTGGCGAATGGGCGATTTCTAACAAGCCCCTTACACCGTCATCCGTTGATATCAAGCAGCATACTTCAATAGGTTCTTCTATAACAAGGTATCTTCCACCACAACAGATAGAAGGCGCAACTGTATTTATGTCTGGCAATGGGCGCGACATTCGTGAATTAAGTTTAGATGAAATTGGTGAAAATTATAATGCGAACGATTTGTGTTCTTTGTCCAAGCATTTATTACAATCACCAATTGATATGGCGTATAACATAAACACACATCAATTGTTTGTGGTCAGAACGGATGGTGTAATTGCGCTTCTTAAACAGAATGCATCACTGGGCATCAGTGCCTGGGGAACATATAAAACGGACGGCAAATTTTTATCTGTTTGCGTATGTGATAACAAAACATATGTTGTTGTTCAGCGATCTGATAATATATATTTAGAATATTTTGATTCTATGGAAATGTATGATTGTGATACACATAGTTATTCATTTACCGCATCCAGTTTGCCATTTCGTTCATCGAATCATAACGCGCACAAGGTAAGAATTCGAAAACTAACCGCACGTGTAATAAACACAAAATGCATTTGCATAAATCAGCATACCGTATCATTACCCAACGAAATATATTCTGCCAACGCTCCGGGGTATAATGGTGATATATCAATAAACTTGTTGGGAACTATCCAAGACACTATGAATCCAGTCTGGACAGTACATGGCACAGACGCATACCCAGTCAATATAATTTCTATGACTGTTCACGGTTGGTATTGCGTATAAATATTAATAGTTTAACCAAAGGAATAAAAAATGGGACAAATTGTATCCGATGTAACAGATTTGCTAGATTACAAAGACGCCAAGAAAGCGGCCAAAACGCAACGCAAAGAAATATTGTCGCAAATGGCATCAGATGAAAAGGAAAAAATAAATTTGGTAAAAAAAGCATTGGCAACACAGCGCGCAAAATTTGGCGCATCTGGTATGTCAACATCTGGCATCAGCGAAGGCGCGGTATTAAAGCGTCTTGAATCAGAAACATCTGCGCCATACGAAGAAAAGCGCAAGTCGAATTTGAAAAAATTAAAATCTGCCAAGGCCACCAAGCCAAATTTATTAAAAACATTATTATCAAGAATTGATGAATTAGTTTAATAAGCGGGGGCACTATGTATAAAATATCATATACATCAGACGGAAAAACCACAGAATATCCCTTTGCTTTTCCTTTCTTTCAAATTGCAGATATCCATATCGCATTGGAAGAACTAGAAGACGCAGAAAATCAAAGTTATTCTGTTATTCCAAATGATGATTTTTCAGGTGGCAAGGTTGTTTTTGACGTTGCCCCACCTGTGGGAATAAAAATAGATATCTTTCGTCAAATATCATTGTCGCGAATCATAGACTATCAACCAACTAAAAAAATAGACCCAGAAAATTTAAATTCGGATTTCAATTTTTTATTGGCTGCATTCCAAGATTTGCGTGCCGTTGATATAGATTTGTCCAATTGGTCGAATACACACGACAATATAAAATCACTAATGGAACACACGCTATCTGTTGTGGAAGACAAATTATCTGGTGGTGGGGTATTGGGGCTATATCGCAATTTGCTAAGTGTTTTGGACAATGCATTACCTAAATTAATAAATGATTATGGTTATGTAACAGATAGTGCACCAAACGAAAACCGCGATGACTACGGAATTTTATAGTTTTCTGGATGAATGGAATAGGGTGCTTGGGTTCAAGACACCCGCCCATCATCGCCAGATAATGGAATTTTTGGTAGATATATTTAATTCTTCGCCTCATCGTGGATTGTTGATGGCGTTTCGTCATTCTGGCAAATCCACAGTGGTTGGTATTTTTGCGGCATGTATTTTGTATTTATATCCACAAACACGAATTTTAATATTATCTGCGGAAAGTAATTTATCGACACGTATGGTTTCGCACATCAGGCATATCTTGGAAAATCATCCGTGGTGCCAAGACCTGATTCCAACAAATAAAAAAGAATGGTCTGCCGGTCGTATAACGATAAATCGTCCAATTGGTATTCGCGAACCATCCGTTATTTGCCAGGGAATACACGGTAACATAACTGGAATGCGTGCCGATTTAATAATATGCGATGACGTAGAAGTCCCAAACACATCAAACACCCCACAAAAGCGGGCGGATTTACGTGAAAGATTACGTGAACTAGACTTTATTCTGTCCCCCACGGGAACAATGATTTACATTGGCACGCCGCATACGCACGATACGATATATAGAACCCAGTAAGATTTTATTAATTCAAAGAACTAATAAAAGTGCGCAGTTTGCCCAACAATTCGGTGCCCGCGTTTCCGAACATCGGCAGATAAGTTTCATATTCTGGCATATCAGATTGCACCATTGCGCGAACCCTATCAGAAATAGGATTTGCGATAATGCTATTTGCGCTATTCCATAGTCTATATGCATTATAAGTTTGATAAATCTGATTCCATTTTTCGCTTAGATTTGGTTTTTCAGAAACAATTGCACGCATTGCAACGGGCCATTCTTCGCCAAATAATTTTACAACGTCT
>JAZRSI010000070.1:0-3605 GCA_045651445.1 Candidatus Enterousia sp.
TTAATAACAAAACCAAGATAACAAATACTGTCCCCAAAAAAAGTGGCGTAGTAAATGGTGATGGCCAGCGCCGATTTATCAATACCGCAAGGCAAAACATCGCAACGGTCAGCGTTAAGCCAAAATAAGAAATAGACGATAAAAACATCATTTTGTTTTACCCCCATTTTTTACTTTCTTGGCGTTTGCTTCTGATTTATTAATTAAGGCATCTGCCGTTATGCCAGTTGTTATCATCGTTACCAAATACGCCACAACCAATAATAACACTAATATCCACCAAATATCCGAAATGTCCGCCCAAATATCAATCACAGCAACCGCAGGCGCAATAAAAAACAACCCCATTACGTTATGAAGCCAATTTGCAATGTCTTCTATCCAAGATAATTTTACCAACCCAATAACCAAGGACAAAAACAGCAAAACCAGCCCATAAATACTGCCCGCGATTGGAAATGGAATCAGGTATGCCAGAACTTCGCCCAGCAAAACAAATATCATCAATATACAAAATTGAAAAATATATTTCATTCCCTGTCCTTTGATTTAAATTTACAACAAAACAGACGGAAATGTCAAAGATAATTCTATTTGATTATTTCCCCAATCGTCCAATTGGCCAGCATCAGACCAAAAGCACCCGTTACCGTTATTATAGACCCAAGGTTCTTGGCATGACCAATAACCGGCGCAGGCGATTGTGTTGAAAATACACACGGAAAATCAGGCAAATTTTCCGCACGCGCAATACGGCGCACACGTGCCGCCAACGGACAAACGGACGTCTTGGACAGGGGGGCTATTTTTATTTGACCTATGTCTGTCTTAGACGCAGCACCCATACTGGAAATAAATGGAATATTATTTTGATTTGCCCATTTATATAAAGATATTTTTGATTCAACTGTATCAATCACATCAATTATGTAATCTGGGCGAAAATCAAGAGTTGTTTCGGCATTAAAAAATGTGTTTATTGGTATTACCTTTATATTTGGATTTATATCACGAATACGCATTGCCGCAACTTCTACCTTTGGCATACCAATTGTCGATTCCAACGCAAATAACTGACGATTTATATTGGACGCTTCTATCACATCAAAATCAACAAGAATTAAAGTGCCAACACCTGTGCGGGCAAGTGCCTCTATCGCGAAAGAACCAACCGCACCACAGCCAACAATCATAACCGTTGATTGACTTAATTTTTCAATGGCAGAATCGCCAAATAATAATCGTGTTCTATGCAATCGTGTCATTTTGTAACGCCTGTATCGTGTTCTGATATATTATATCAGCCATTTTATTCGGTGCAAGATTCAATATATCTGAAATCTTGTCAACAATTTCAATAACTGTTTCAGGATTTGTGCCGTCGGTTTCTGATAAAATGCGACTTGGGGGTGTTAATAAAATTCGTTCCGGATTGCGCAGGCTACGTGGTCCATACGAAAAATACATATTATATTTCTTGACCATTTTTTCCATATCTTTTATCGGCCCTGAATATTCATGTGCAATTATAAAGGGCGGCAATTTGTTCCCTTGGTCCCTTAGTATCCCAAGCACTTTATCCCATGCGCCAACACAATGTAACTGAACACCGCGTTGTAATTCATACGCCAACTGTAATTGGGTTGTAAAAACACATGTCTGTTGCGCAATATCAGGTCGATGTTTATCAAGCCCTATTTCGCCAATTAATAATTTTGAATTCGTTCTTAAAGCATCCCGCAACATATCCCGCCACCCCTTGGGCAGGTTTGATACATACCAAGGATGAATTCCAATTGCCCCCAATATATTCGCCCCCGATTTTGTCGCAGCAATTATATCGTTCCAATCTGAAATCTGGGCCGCATTAAAAATCGCCCCCACATTTTGTGGCAATGTATTTAAATTCAATAAATGACAATGTGCATCAAAATACTTCTTCATAATTCAAATACTAAAACACGTAAAAATATAAGTCAAAAAAAATCCCCCGTTCGGGGGATTGATTTTATTCGTTATCCAAACCACGCAACAGTATGTCCTTTAAATGATTTGGCAACATACCAGTTGTGGAATAACCGCAATCTACGTGATGAATTTCGCCGGTTACGCCGCTGGATAAATCGCTGAATAAATACAAGGCGGCGCCACTAACATCATCCAAGGTCATATTACGACGCAATGGGGTTGTATCTGCGTTCAAACGCAACATCGCCTTGAAGCCACCAACGCCGCTGGATGCCAATGTCATAATTGGGCCCGCACTGATTGCGTTCACACGAATTTTATCCGCACCAAGGTCAGATGCCAGGTAACGAACACTGCTATCCAATGCAGATTTGGCAACGCCCATAACATTATAATTTGGAACAGATTTTTCGCCCCCGTAATATGTCAGGGTTATAATGCTGCCCCCGTCTGTCATTAATTTAGATGCACGACGCGTTATATCAACCAACGAATAAACAGAAATGTCCATTGTGTTCTTGAAATTATCGCGCGAAGTGTCCGCATAACGACCAGTTAATTCGTTCTTGTCTGAAAAAGCAATCGCGTGCAGAACACCATCAAGATGCCCCCATTCGCGTTCAATCGCACCAAACAGAGAATCCATTTGTTCGTCGTTTTGAACATTACATTCTTGAACAAATTTTGCACCAATTGATTCCGCCAACGGACGAACGCGCTTTTCCAACGCAGGCATCGCATATGGCATTGCGATTTCAGCCCCCTGCTCTGCCGCGCGTTTGGCGATTGCCCACGCCATAGACCAATCATTGGCCACGCCGGTAATTAAAATCTTTTTTCCTTTTAATAACATTAATAAATCCTTTGTTTGTTATTTCTATTGGACGTAATAAAATATACCACCAAACAAATGCGCCTGCAAGATATAAAAATAAATTAAGTCGGGGTGTTTTTTCTTGTTTATTATTGTAAAAATTGATTTATAATAACAGTATGCTTTAACAATGAAAGGAGATAAATATGAAAAAATTAATCTTGGCAGGAACTTGTGCTTTGGCGTTGGCGGCATGTGGCGATAACGCACAAAACCCAGAATTATTAAAAGGCGCAAATTTTGTGTCTGCACAACCGGGGGCTGATATCACACTGTCGTTTGATCCAAACGAAATGCGCGTTTATGGTCGCGTTGTAAATCTTTATAACGGTGGATACACGGTTGATGGCGACAATATCAAATTCGAAGGCTTCGCGTCAACAATGATGATGGGCGAACCCGAAGCGATGGAAACAGAACAAGAATACTTCCAATTTATGCCAACGGTTGTTGAGTACGAATTAGACGACGGCAAATTGACATTTATCGGTCAAGACGGCAAAGAAATTATCTTTACCCAAGTAGAAACATTGCCAGATGCGAATTCTGAAAAAGCGCCGGAAACCGCACCTGCAAAAACAGAATCAAAATAAAGCAGAATAAAATCATCTATTGTGCTTGACAATTGATTAAAAGCCATGTATAATTTGGCGGCGTTCTGAATAGAACATGGCAGTTTTGGCCCCATCGTCTAGAGGCCTAGGACACCGCCCTTTCAAGGCGAGAACACCGGTTCGAATCCGGTTGGGGCTGGCAAGACGTA
>JAZRSI010000071.1:0-7270 GCA_045651445.1 Candidatus Enterousia sp.
CGACTCGAAATCGTGTATACGGTAACCCCGTATCAAGGGTTCAAATCCCTTCGTCTCCGCCAGGATTTTACCGCCATTTCGATGGCGTTTTTTTTACTTGCATTAAATATGAAATTTTTTCTATGGTAATAGGTATAGAAACCGTAGGGATATGGTTTCGGGGCTGTCGAAAGCCTTGGTCATCCGGCGCAAATTGTGCATTGTTATCCCTTTAACAATGGTGTGCGTCGTTATATTCCCTGACTGCAAAATCTGCGGTCGGGGGGCTGTTTGTTATAAAATAGGGTCGAAGCCCAAAAACAACAGAATCATTGATGGCTTGATTTTCGAACTCCCCGACCGCCGAGCATCCTATGGCGGTTTAAATTTTTAATTCGGGGGGAATGTTCATGAAGCGGATGCTTTGTTTATTGCTGTCGTTATTTATATCGCAAAATGCGATGTGTGCAGATATTGCAACCACCCGTTCTAATCTGGAAAAACTTGAGTCCCAAGGAATTAAAAATTCAACAAATCCACAAATCAAAGAATTATATGAAAAATTAAGTAAATCTGTTGCGGATATGGCGGAGTTAGAAAAAGGCTATATTGACGAATTGCAAAAAAATGCTGACGCAATGCACGAAAAAGAAAATTCCACAGAAAACAAATTAATCGGCGCTGCTGGCATTGGGGCAACCGGTGTTGGCGCAATGCAGTTAATGTCGGGGATGGCAGAAAAATCTGCGGATGAAGACGCCGAAAACCAGATGAAAGCATATATGGCAACATTTCGTTGTAATTATGGTGGTCTTAGCCACAAGGGTGGCGAAGTTGGCATAGAATTACCCCCGGGTGATTTAAGTGCGTTAAAGCAAGAATATCTAACATTGGCGGCGGATTTAAAGGTACGCAAAGAAAGTCTTGATATGCAACCCGGTATAGAAAGCGAAGAAATTTTAGATTCTGCGACTGCGGGCCTATATGACGACGAACATGTTGGCAAGACAGATGGTCAATATACATCGAATTACAAAGCGTTGACGGATGAAGCAAGCGAAGATGCAACAGAATTCCCAGAACAGAAAGAAGATGCCAAAAAGAAAGTAAAAACGGGAGGCATAACCGCCGCGGTTGGTGCGGTGGGTAGCGCGGTCGCTAGTTTAATCGTAAACAAAGACGCACCAAAGGAAAATAGCAAAAAAATAAAAAGTGAACACGAACAGAAAAAACGTGAATTAGAAAAAGAGATATCTAATACAGAAGAACAACTAAATACCGCAATCGCCGACAATGAAGCAAAAATCAAAAAATATAATGACTTGTTGGCACAACACCAAAATTTTGCAAAATCAATTACCGAATCAGAATGCTTGGAACAATTCAAAGATTACACCAGCACAATTGGCGCCCTTGCCCCAATCACTGATAGTTTTGCAGACACGTCCACATTAGATATAAAATACGATTTGACAAAACAACAAGCCGACTATAACGAATGTGTAGAAACCGCAGAATTAAAACGCAAAATCGAAGAATGCGAGTCTAAATCACAATATCATAAATGGGTCGAAGACAAGTGTGTTGATAACACCCCTGCGACGGCCAGCACCGATGAAACAACGCAAAGTGAAACGTCGCAAAGCGAAACGGCGCAAGATGCTAATGCGCCAGTTGTGGCAAATACTAAACCGACAGACGAAGAATTACGTAATGACCCAGAACGCTGTCCGCGTGAAGGCAACGGTCTGAAAACTATTGATGATAGTTATAAGGTTGGGGATTCTTGTTCGTATGGAAACGTTACCGTGGGCCGTATCTTTAAATATAAGGAAGATAGAAAAGACGGTAAAAAGAAAGGCGCGTGTTCATGTACCGCAATTGAATGCAAAGAAGGATACGAAGTTAAAAACGGTAGTTGCATAGAAAAAGTTGCAGACGATAATGGAATTTGCCTGAAGAAAGAAATTCCAACGAACGATTATAAACAATGTAATACGTTATGCAAAAAGTATGCCGATGACAACAAATGCAAATTTCAACAAGCCGCGGCTGTTAAAAATCCGTTAAGATGCGTTTGCAATCCTAATTCCCAAGATATAGATTCTATAAAAAAACAGGACGAAAAACGTAAAAACAACGTAAAACTTGATTACTATGATGTTTGTGATGTAGATAAAGGTAAAGCAAAAGAAAAGGGAAAAACAGAAGTTTGTGAAGAAAATGTATTTAAATATATTCAATTACCTGCTGCGGTTGCACAAGACATTGCCGAAGAATACACCACAAAAAGATTAAACAAGGATGCAAAATGTAGTGATAAATATGCAGAACACGGAAACGACGACTGGTTGAAGTGTACCGCATACGATGAATCCACGTATTATACGTTCAGGTTTGATGATTTGGAAGAAACAGATTCTGACCAAATTAACCCAAGTAAGGTAATAGCAATATGCGCGATAAACAGTGTAAGCAGCACAGTATCTGCAAGCACCAATGTTGTGGGAAACACCACGTATTCTACAAGTTCAAACAATAACCCAAATAAATATATGGGTTGCTATGGTTCGTGTACAAATGGAATAAAAGAAACGGCACAAAAACTGGAGATGTCCGCACAAGATGTAGGTGGCGTTTGTTGGATTCGCGAAAACACTGAAAAATTCTTTGACGTTTGTAATGACTATCGCGGAAAGACTGGTGGCGGGAAAGAAGAATGCGACGAAAATACTTTCGCTGGGGTTCAGATATCTTTTGCAAATGGCGTTAAGATTGTACGTGAATTTATGCGCGTTAAGGGAAAATCTACAAATGGATTTGAATGCGATTCTAAATATACCGAAGCGTCAAATGACGATTGGATAAATTGCAAAGACAATTCTGGCACGTATTACACTTTCAGATTTGATGATTTGATAGAATCCAGTGAAGAAACAGCTGAAACTGGTACCGCGCTAGCAATATGTAAAATTCATGATATGCAAAGCACAATAAATTTCAGCCCAATGGTTGGTTATGGAATTTTGGCAAATAACAATCCCAAAAAATACAAAGGATGTTACACGGAAAGTTGTGATAAAATCAAAACAACCGCAAATAATTTGGGGATGAGCTATGAACAACATGGTAAAGTTTGCAGAATTTATGACAAAGCATTACAACGCGACACACAAACACAATCCGGCAAAAAACTGTATGCCGTGTGCAAAAATGACAAGGGTAAATCTGGTGGCACGGAATACTGTGTCGAAGGGGTCTTTAATTGGATAAACGTTCAGCATATGCAGGCGACCGCCCTGGCCAAGGAATATGCACGCGTTAAACACGGCAATAATATCGAATGCGAATCAAGCCTTGGTTCTTCGTGGAACGATGATTATATTATGTGTTCTGATGGCAAAAACTTCTATGAATTCCAATTTGATGATGCCAAGGAAAGCATTGATGGCGACAGACAAAAGAGCCTAAGGGTCGCCCTATGCGAGAAGATTTATGGGGGATTTCTTGCGCCAGAAAATGATTATCGTTGTATAAATTTGACCGAAACAAACGCCAAAAATTTGGCGGAACGCGCAAAATCAATATTTAACATTGATGCAACATTAGAAAATAAAGAAGTGCACTTTTCAACTTCTTTGAAAAGTGTATATGAATTAAAAACAATTGATGGTATCGACCCGTATAAATTTTATAGTGGCGACATACAATTACAAGCCCACGGTAGCAAGATTATAGACTTTATCTATGAATACGTTACGTTGCAATTGGCAATTGGACAAACCAAGTCAGGCGACCTGACATGTAGTAGCAACCCAATCCACGCAAAAAAAACAAAATATAATGGCGAAACAAAAGGAAGCCAAGGTTCGTCTGATGATGTTTTGACCTGTACATTCCGTGGAAAACAAATGGACTTTGTGTTTGATGACTTGTCCGAATTTTCCGATAAATTAAGCAAGGGTGGATATCAGAATGCAGACTGTCGTTCTGTGGGCGGTTCGTTAACTGGTGATTCTTGTCGTGGTGTTAGCGAAATGCAATGCAAACGAATTATCGCACTAAGCAAAAACAAAGGCGTCGCCGCAGGTAATATCCCATACTGGGACGGCAATCAATGCCTATTGCCGGCGGCAGCATCTGCGACCGCATTACAAGAAAATATTGACATGACCATTATGATTGGTGGTGCGGTTGTTGGCGCAGTATTAACGGTTGCAACATTTGGTGCAGGTGGTGCTGTCTTGGGAACGGCATCCATGATATTCTTTGCCGTTGAAAATGTGGGCGCAACAATCGAGATTGCCGAATCAGCAAAAATAGACAACCAAATACATGACTTCTTGTACAAATCTGCCCAGTGCAAAAACAAAAACTGCGCAAAAAATATGTTGGCAGAAAATCTAAAACAAATGGACGCATTGGCATCCGATATGACAGACGCACAAATCGAAGGTGTTGATTATGAATTGGCACGATTGGCGGAATTGTTGCCCGCAGATGATGAATTCTATCTGGCAATACGGGATAATTTATCCGCAACTGGGGATAGTTGGTCGTCAGATCAAGTATTGCGCGCAGTTGGTGTTGCGTTACAGTTGGGTTCAATTGCCATCGGGATTATAAAATGGCTTGCGAAGAAAACTGCAAAACTAACAAAATCTATTGCGGTGATAACTAAAAAGGCAAAAACGACCACCACAGCGGTTGCGAAGACGTCCAAAACCACAACGGCGGTCGCCCAAACAACAAATTTCAAATCGGTTGACGACTTAGGCGACGCCGCACGCAAAACGGGCGCAACCGCAGACGATGCCACAGATGGTGCAAACGGGTCCAAACGGGCATCTGATGGCGCGCAAAACAAAACAAATAACAATGGCGATTCTGGGGCGCGTTCTGCAACCGAAGGGGCCACGGGCGCCACGGGTGGTGCGAAAAAACTTAATCCAGAATTGGAAAATTATAAATCACTTGATAATAACGGCAAAAAATCAATGTACCGTAAATTATCGCAGCGTTTTCATCCAGATAAATTGGGCGATTATTCTGAGGAAGCACAAAAACAAGCCGAAGAAATATTCAAGTATATGGGTGAACATACAGCCCAAGTTAGTGGCAGTACAATATTGCAATTAACAGATGCGGAATTAGATGAACTTAGCCGTATGATTGACAAGTTTGACGAATTGGAAGCAGCAGCCAAACGTGCAAATCAGGCGGCGAATACTGCATCTGGCGCCAAGCAAACAACCGCCACACCAAAGAAACCAACCCCGGCAGAAGAAAATCAGAATATTTGGGACGAAATCAAAAAGGCAACAACCAAGGCGGATGATGTTGCGGATACTGTAAAACCAAAATCTATCAGTCAAATCAAAGATGAACTTGATGAGGTTTTCAATACTCGTGTAAGTAATATATTGTCAAAACTCGACAATGGTAATATAGAATTTAGTTCCAAATATTACCCTAAATCAAAACTAACCGATGCAGAATGGGCGTTGCTGGACGAAGATTTAAAGGCAAAGGGATTAAAATTAGTTGACAGTGGCGATACATATCACATTGGTGCAACCGATGAAACCATTAAGAAAGCAGAAAAAATACGTGATGCAAAAAGAGTGGCAGAAGAAGCAGAGAAAAAAGCCGCTGAGGAAGCAGCTAAGAAAGCCGAAGAAGCATGGCAGGAACTATATAGGAAATATGCGCCACGAAACCAATCACTAGAAGACTTTAAAGACATAACAGATGGTAATCTGGCAGAAATGCAACGACGTGCAAAAAACTTTATATCTTGGGACAATCCATTAGGCGAAGCATCAGAAAGACTTCGACAGATAGAAAGAAAATTAGATGATTTCTGGGCCAATAACCCCCAGGCAAAAGAACTATATGAAACAGATATAAACGCCTTTAATAAAAAGTATAGCGAAACCTCTTCTCTAATAGACGAAAAGCGCCGCATGGAATACATCTTAGAAAATGGTTTTGAGGGCAACTTTTCTACATTTGATCCCAGCCTAAGAGGGGTAAAGAAAAACGCAAAAGAGCAAAATAAGATTCTAAAAGAAAAGATTGAACCCATAAGAAAAATTCTTAACGAAGAAATAAAAAGCGGAAAAAGAACTGGTAAAGACGCTCGGGACCTATTTGATTTTGCTAGAGCTAAATACTCCGCAGACACCACGGATAAAGTGTTGCATGATGTGGGGAAAAATGTTTCAATAGATAGATTAGATGAAGTGGCGTTGTTGCGCGCAAACCAAATACACGATATAATCGAGTCTGACGACTGGTTAAAATCAATGAAAAAAAACTGGTATAATTTAACAAAAGATCAAAAAGAACTTTTTGCCCAAAAACTTTCAGATATATTACATGAAAAGAATGGAATTCCTGCTCACAAAGCACCAAAAATACGTGCAGCGCCATTAAGAGAAGGCAACAGAGGTAACCATATACCATCAAAAAATATAATTTCTCTAGATCTTAATCAACTACCTGATTTTGAAGATTTTATTAATGTACTATCGCATGAAAGCGGGCATGCAATAGACGACTTAGCCCCCAATGCAAGTGCAGTAGGTGCGCAATTACAAGATGCAACTACGGATTTATACGGAAAGGACTACAAAGCATACCGTGCAAAACCGACCGAACAGATGTCGTGGAAAACCGGGGATTTAGCAGAGGTGGCAAATCCATATAAAGAATATAGTACACTGAACGATGTGCTAGAAGAAGCAATGGGATCAAACCCAAACATAATTGTGTTTGATCTTTCAACGGGCACCCCATTAGATTTAACAGCACACAATGGTCGCATTAGTGTTGATACGCTTGGCGGCGCTTTAAAGGACCCAGAAACAACTTTGATCCTTGATGTATCACCTAATACAAGGAATGCCGAAACAATGAAAAACATCCTACAAAACAATGGGTTTGAAATAACTAATCGGGATGATGGTTCATGGGTTGCTATGCCAATAAGATAAACAACTGGAGTGGTATGTATATAAAAACCGGTTCTGATGTTTGGGGGAAGTTTTATTTGTCTTTGTAAATTGACTTATAGATTTTTGGGCGGAGATATAATTGAAGGTTTAGTTATGGAAAGCGCAGACTTGTTAGTCGAATACGCAAAAAAGGCACTGAAACGTTTTTAATAATAATCTAAATCTCTCAAAAATATTATAAAACACCACATTTTTTCTCATAACTATTGACAAATCATAATTCTGTGCTATATCTATAAGGGTAAGACGGGGGTACGTATGTTTCGGTTCCC